>NZ_JBSFGK010000055.1:0-53585 GCF_053596495.1 Kitasatospora sp. NPDC001683 | reverse complement strand
TTCCCCACCCGCCGCTCTCCCGAGCGCCCCCCCGGGCGATCGACGCGGCCCGGGCGGACGTCCGCCAGGGCCTGGCCGGTGCCGTCCCACCGCACCTGCGGGACGCCCACTACGGCGGGGCGGGCAAGCTCGGCCACGGCCGGGGCTACCAGTACCCGCACGACCTGCCGGAGGGCATCGCGGCCCAGCAGTACGCGCCGGACTCGGTGCACGGTCGGGAGTACTACCAGCCGAACCGGCGCGGCGGCGAGGTCCGGTACGCGGACACCGTGGAGTGGACGCGTGGGCGGCTGCGGGGGGAGCGCAGGGCGGAGCAGAAGGCCGAGAAGAAGGCCGAGAAGAAGGCCGGGCAGCCCGGGGAAAACGGCGAGTGATCCGCGGGTATACTCGATCGGAGTGCCAAGTCCCGGGACGGCGGCGGGGGAGACCCCACCGACCGGCCGCACCAGCGGGACACCGGCCGTAGGCCTCCCCCGGGAGGCCCGCACCAGGAGCGTCGCGCACCGTTTCGGTGTCGCGGACGGCCCGGTTTCCGGGCCCTTCGTGTGACCAGCACTTCTCGTGCCCGGCTCCGGAGAGCGGCTGATCCCTTCGCGCAGGCGTCGGGGTTTTCTCCGGGTCGCGACATGCGACCTCCGTCAACACCTGGTGAAAGCCGTATTCGTAAGCAAGGAAGGTTTGGTTCATGGCGAACCAGAAGCGTCCCAAGGTCAAGATCGCGCGTGCGCTCGGCGTGCCGCTGACCCCGAAGTCCGTCAAGTACTTCGAGGCCCGCCCGTACCCGCCCGGCCAGCACGGCCGTGGCCGCAAGCAGAACTCGGACTACAAGGTCCGTCTGCTCGAGAAGCAGCGTCTTCGCGCCCAGTACGACCTGAGCGAGAAGCAGCTGTCGCGCGCGTTCGACCGCGCGAAGAAGGCCGAGGGCAAGACCGGTGAGGCGCTCGTCGCCGAGCTGGAGACCCGTCTGGACTCGCTGGTGCTGCGTTCGGGCATCGCCCGCACCATCTACCAGGCCCGCCAGATGGTCGTCCACGGCCACATCGAGGTCAACGGCGGCAAGGTCAACAAGCCGTCGTTCCAGATGAAGCCGGGCTACGTGGTCACCGTCCGCGAGCGCAGCAAGGAGAAGGTCCCCTTCCAGGTCGCCCGTGAGGGTGGCTACGCGGGTGAGGGCCAGACCCCGAAGTACCTCGAGGTCAACCTGAAGGCCCTGGCCTTCCGCCTGGACCGTGCGCCGCAGCGCAAGGAAGTCCCGGTGATCTGTGACGAGCAGCTGGTCGTCGAGTACTACTCGCGCTGACCCGAGCTCGGTTCCGCAGACCGCGAAACCACAGCGAGCCCCCGTCGCCCCTCGAGGCGGCGGGGGCTCGCTGCTTGCCTATCGGAGGTCCGAGCCGGTCATCGCGGCGGCCAGCCGCAGGTGCGGGCGGGCCTCCTCGGCGCGGCCCTGGCGCTCCAGGGTGCGGCCGAGCATCAGCCGGGCGTAGTCCTCGGCCGGGTCGAGGTCGAGGATCCGGCGCAGCTCGGCCTCGGCGCGGCCGAGCTGGGCGGAGTGGAAGTAGCTGCGGGCCAGCAGCAGCCGGACGGAGAGGTTGGCCGGCTCCTCGGCCAGCACGCCCTCGAGCATGCGGGCGGCGTCGGTGTACGCCTTGGACTCGAAGTAGAAGTTCGCGAGGCGGTACTCGTCGTGGATGGCCATGGTGTTCCTTCCGGGCGGATCCTTGCCTCCTCAAACAATCCGCAAGCTTCAGCTGTTCCGGACCGGGGCCGGCGCCGGCGCGGGCGGCACCGGGCAGGGGCCGGGGCCGGCCTCCGGGCCGTCCGAGGAGCCCCCGTCGCCGAGCGCCCGGCCCACCGCCGCGTCCAGGTCCAGCCGGCCGCCCGCCCGGTAGCAGTCCTCGTACTCCTGCTCGGAGAGCCCGGCCCGGGCCCGCTCGGCGCACTCCTGGTGGGTGCCGAAGAAGGAGCGCGAGCCCAGGAACGGATTGCCGACCGTGCGCCAGATCCGGTGCGCCGCGCCCTGCAGCACCCGGGCCTCGCGCAGGTCCGCCGGTTCGCCCGGTCCGGCCGGCTCGGTCTCCAGCAGCGCCAGCAGGTCGATCCCCAGCACGATGCCGAGCAGATCGTGGAAGTGGTGGTTGAGCCGGACGCACTCGCGGGCCAGGGCGCGGGCCGACTGGACGGCGCCGTCCAGGTAGTGCGAGTACGCCGTCGCGTACAGCACGTAGGCGTACGCCCACTGCTCGCCGTGTTCCTCGCACACCTCGCGGGCCTGCCCGAACCAGAGCTCGCCGCTGTCCCGGTCGCCCTGGAAGAGGTAGGCGAGGCCCAGCTCGATCATGGCCATCACCACGTTGCTGTTGAGCTCGCCGATGGTCCGGTAGTGCCAGAGCGCCTCCTCGAACAGCTCGGCGGCGCGCTCCGGGTCGTCGCCGATCAGGGCGGCGCAGCCCTGGCGGTGGACGGCGTAGGCGAGGGCGCGGTCGTCGCCGGTGTCCAGGGCCTGGCGGCGGCACTCCTCCAGCGCGGGCCGGGCGGTGCCGAGGTCGCCCTGCAGGGTGGCCATGTAGCCGGTCACCCACAGGGCCTTGGCCCGGGCCTCGGTGGGTTCGCGGCCCAGGGCGAGCGCGCGGTCCAGCCAGTGCCGGCCCTCGCCGAGGTGTCCGCAGCCGACCCAGTAGAACCAGAGGGTGCCGGCCAGCAGCAGGGCGATCTGCTCCTCGCCGGGCTCGGCCAGGCAGAACTCCAGCGCGGCGCGCAGGTTGGCGTGGTCGAGCCGGGTGCGCTCGGCGGTCTCGGGCTGTCGGGGGCCAAACCACTCGACCTCGCCCCAGGTGGCGACGCCCAGGTACCAGTCCCGGTGGCGGCGCAGCAGCCGCGGCTCCGCGCCGGCGGCGCGCAGCCAGTGGCCGCCGTACTCGCGCAGGGTGTCCAGCAGCCGGAAACGGACGCCGAAGGCGCTCTCCTCGCGCAGCACCACGGACTTGGCGACGAGTTCGTCGAGCAGGTCGAGCACGTCCTCGGGCTCGATGCCCTCGCCGGCGCAGACGTACTCGGCGGCCTCCAGGCCGAAACTGCCGGCGAAGACCGACAGGCGGGCCCAGAGTAAACGTTCCTGCGCCGTGCAGAGCTCATGGCTCCAGCCGATCGTGGTGCGCATCGTCTGGTGTCTCGGCAGGGCCGTCCGGGAGCCGCCGACGAGCAGCCGGAAGCGGTCGTCCAGCCGGGTCGTGATCTGCTCCACGGACAGCGCCCGCAGCCGCCCGGCGGCCAGCTCCACGGCCAGCGGGATGCCGTCCAGCCGGTGGCAGAGCAGCCCGACCGCCGCCGCGTTCGCCTCGGTCACCTCGAAGGACGGCACCACGGCCCGCGCCCGGTCGGCGAACAGCCGCACCGCGTCCGGCAGCACGCCCGGGCCCACCCGCTGGCCCGGCAGCGGGCCGACCGGCAACGGGGCCAGCGTCAGCAGGTGCTCGCCCGAGGCGCGCAGGGCGGCGCGGCTGGTGGCCAGCACCCGCAGTCCGGGCAGCGCGCGCAGCAGCGCGTCGGTCAGCTCGGCGCAGGCCTCCACCAGGTGCTCGCAGCCGTCCAGCACCAGCAGCAGGCGCCGCCCCGCCAGGTGCTCGGCCAGGACGTCCAGCGGCGGCCGGGCGGTGCCGTCGGTCAGCCGCAGGGCCTCCAGCACGGCGTGACCGAGCAGCAGCGGGTCCTGCACCGGAGCCACGTCCACCAGCCAGGTGCCGTCCGGGAAGGCCCCGGCCGCCCGGGCCGCTGCCCGCAGCGCGAGTCGGCTCTTGCCCACCCCGCCCGGCCCGGTCACCGTCACCAGCCGGGCGGCGGCGAGCAGGCCCGCCAGCTCGGCGAGTTCCGGCCGACGCCCGACGAAGCCGGTCACCTCGGCCGGCAGCCGGCCCGGCTCCGGCTCGCCCGGCCACCCCGCGGGCTGTGCTGTCCAGTCGCCGGCCAAGCCCTGCTCCCCGTCGTTCCGTGCCCGGACCGCGGCGGCCCGGACGTGCGTCGGGCCGTACGGCCGACGGCCCGCTTGGCAGAACGAGGTGACCGACCGGTAGGTTACGCGCGCGGTTCGCACACCCGGGCGAGGCCGCGGCCGTGACCCGGTCCGGAAACCGGGCGTGGGCGCGATAGGGTTCCGTCTGTAACCAGCAAGGCGAGGGAGCGCGCAGAAGTGTCCGTGGGAGAGCTGGCCGGATTGCTCGTCGCCGTGTTCTGGGCGGTCCTGGTCACCCTGCTCGCGGTGGTGCTGGTCCGACTCTCCCGGGTGCTGAAGGAGGCCGCCGTCCTGGTCTCCGCGGTCACCGAGCAGGCCGTACCCCTGCTGACCGAGGCGGGCGCCGCAGTGCGCAGCGCCAACGAGCAGCTGGACCGGGTGGACGAGATCACCGCCAACGTGCAGGACGCCGCCGCCAACGCGAAGGCGCTGTCCTCCACCGCCGCCGCCACCCTGGGCGGACCGCTGATGAAGGTCGCCGCCTTCAGCTACGGCGTCCGCAAGGCCGTCGCCAAGCAGCAGGGCGCCCTGCCGAACGTGCCGCTGCAGGCCGGCGAGCGCGACGAGCTGGCGCGGCTGATCCGGGCCGAGGTGCGCGCCGCGACCGCGCCCAGGAACGGCCTGCTCTCCCGGGTCCGGCGAGCGGTGAGGGGCTGACGGCATGGCACGGATCTTCTGGATGGCGGTCGGCGCCGGCGCCGCCGTGTGGGCCATGAACAAGGCCAACGGCGCGGTGCAGCGACTCACCCCGGACAGCCTCTCCGGCACCGCCGCGCGCGGCGCGCTGCACCTGGGCGACCTGGCCAAGCAGTTCGCCCAGGACGTGCGCTCCGGCATGGCCGAGCGCGAGGAGCAGCTGAAGGACGACCTCGGCCTGCACGGCACCGCCGTGGTGGAGCCCCGGAGCACCCGCCGTCCCCACCCGTCGCCCGCCACCACCCTTCTTGGGAAACGCTCCGCGTTGCCCCCCACACGCGAGCCGCAGTACCGAGCTATCTCGGCGGCGCCCGGTCGCCCGGCCGCCGCCCTGCCTCCCGCCCGCGCCCTGCCCGACGGTGGGGGCCGAACCATCCCGCAGACCATTGAAGAAACGCCCCGCCGAGCCCTGCCGCGGAGCGGAACGAACCGGAAGGACCACTAATGGAGTCGGCTGAGATCCGCCGCCGCTGGCTGCGCTTCTTCGAGGAGCGCGGCCACACCGTCGTTCCGTCGGCGTCCCTGGTCGCCGACGACCCCACCCTGCTGCTCGTCAACGCCGGCATGGTGCCGTTCAAGCCCTACTTCCTGGGCGAGGTCAAGCCGCAGTTCTCGCGCGCCACCAGCGTCCAGAAGTGCGTGCGCACCCTGGACATCGAGGAGGTCGGGAAGACCACCCGGCACGGCTCCTTCTTCCAGATGTGCGGCAACTTCTCCTTCGGTGACTACTTCAAGGAAGGAGCCATCAAGTTCGCCTGGGAGCTGCTCACCACTCCCGTCGCGGAGGGTGGCTACGGCCTGGAGAAGGAGAAGCTCTGGATCACCGTCTACAAGGACGACGACGAGGCCGAGCAGATCTGGCGCGACGTCATCGGCGTGCCGGCCGAGCGCATCCAGCGCCTCGGCATGAAGGACAACTTCTGGTCGATGGGCGTGCCCGGCCCGTGCGGCCCGTGCTCGGAGATCAACTACGACCGCGGCCCCGCCTACGGCGAGGAGGGCGGCCCGGCCGTCAACGGCGAGCGCTACCTGGAGATCTGGAACCTGGTCTTCATGCAGTACGAGCGCGGCCACGGCGACGGCAAGGACGGCTTCGAGATCCTCGGCGACCTGCCGAGCAAGAACATCGACACCGGTCTCGGCCTCGAGCGCCTCGCCGCCATCCTGCAGGGCGTCGACAACCTCTTCGAGATCGACACCAGCCGGATGATCCTCGACCGCGCCGCCGAGCTCACCGGCCACACCTACGGCGCCGACCACAAGTCGGACGTCTCGCTGCGCGTGGTCACCGACCACATCCGCACCGCGCTGATGCTGGTCGGCGACGGCGTCACCCCCGGCAACGAGGGCCGCGGCTACGTGCTGCGCCGCATCCTGCGCCGCGCCATCCGCAACATGCGCCTGCTGGGCGCCACCGAGCCGGTGGCCAAGGAGCTCACCGACATCGCCATCAAGGCGATGGCCCCGCAGTACCCGGAGCTGGAGACCGACCGCAAGCGCATCGAGACGGTCATCGTCGCCGAGGAGTCGGCCTTCCTGCAGACCCTGAAGGCGGGCACCAACCTGCTGGACGCCGCGGTCACCGACACCAAGCAGTCCGGCGGCGTGGTGCTCTCCGGCGAGCAGGCGTTCAAGCTGCACGACACCTACGGCTTCCCGATCGACCTCACCCTGGAGATGGCCGAGGAGCAGGGCCTCCAGGTGGACGAGGCCGGCTTCCGCCGCCTGATGCAGGAGCAGCGGGACCGCGCCAAGGCGGACGCCAAGGCCAAGAAGATGGGCCACGCCGACGTCGCCGCGTACCGCGAGGTCGCCGACAAGTCCGGCGCGAGCGTCTTCACCGGTTACACCCTGACCGAGGGCGAGGCCACCGTGGTCGGCCTGCTGGTGGACGGCGTTCCGTCGCCGGCCGCCTCCGAGGGCGACGAGGTCGAGCTCATCCTCGACCGCACCCCGTTCTACGCCGAGGGCGGCGGCCAGCTCGCCGACCACGGCCGGATCCGGCTGGAGTCCGGCGCGGTGGTGGAGATCCGCGACGTGCAGCAGCCCGTCCCGGGCGTCATCGTGCACTCCGGCGGCGTGCTGTTCGGCGAGGTCGTGCTCGGCGCCTCGGCGTACGCCACGATCGACACCGAGCGCCGCCGGGCGATCGCCCGCGCCCACTCGGCCACCCACCTGACCCACCAGGCGCTGCGCGACGCGCTCGGCCCGACGGCCGCCCAGGCCGGCTCCGAGAACGCCCCGGGCCGCTTCCGCTTCGACTTCGGCTCGCCCGCCGCCGTTCCGGGCAGCGTGCTGGTGGACGTCGAGCAGAAGATCAACGACGTGCTGGGCCGCGAGCTCGACGTCACCGCCGAGGTCATGACGATGGACCAGGCCCGCAAGGCCGGCGCCATCGCGATGTTCGGCGAGAAGTACGGCGACGAGGTGCGGGTCGTCACCATCGGCGACTTCTCCAAGGAGCTGTGCGGTGGCACCCACGTCGGCAACACCGCCCAGCTGGGCCTGGTGAAGCTGCTCGGCGAGTCCTCGATCGGCTCCGGCGTGCGCCGGGTGGAGGCGCTGGTCGGCGTCGACGCGTACAAGTTCCTGGCCCGCGAGCACACCGTGGTGGCCCAGCTGACCGAGCTGGTCAAGGGCCGCCCGGAGGAGCTGCCGGAGAAGATCTCGGGCATGCTCACCAAGCTCAAGGACGCCGAGAAGGAGATCGAGCGCTTCCGCGCCGAGAAGGTGCTGGCCGCCGCGGCGGGCCTGGCCGACTCGGCCGAGGACGTGCACGGCATCGCCGTGGTCGCCGCGCAGGTCGCCGACGGCGTGGGTGCGGACGAGCTGCGCAAGCTGGTCCTGGACGTGCGCGGCCGGCTGGGCTCGCGCCCGGCCGTGGTCGCCGCGTTCGCCGTGGCGAACGACCGCCCGCTGACCGTGATCGCCACCAATGAGGACGCCCGCGGCCGCGGCATCAAGGCCGGTGAGCTGGTCCGCACCGCCGCCAAGACCCTCGGCGGCGGCGGTGGCGGCAAGGACGACGTCGCCCAGGGCGGCGGCTCCAACCCGGCCGCGGTCGGCGAGGCCATCGCCGCGGTGCGCGGCCTGGTCGCGGAGCGCGCCTCCTGATGACCGAACCGGAGCCGAAGCCCTTCCGGCGTGGCCGGCGGATCGCCGTCGACGTCGGCGACGCCCGGATCGGGGTCGCGTCCTGCGACCCCGACGGGGTGCTCGCCACGCCGGTGGAGACCGTCCCGGCCGGGGTGAAGTCGCAGGCCCGGATCGCCGCGATCGTCGAGGAGTACGACGCGATCGAGGTGATCGTCGGGCTGCCGCGCTCGCTCAGCGGCAAGGAGGGCCCGGCGGCGGAGAAGGTCCGGGCGTACGCGGCGCGGCTGGCCAACCGGCTCTACCCGGTGCCGGTGCGGCTGGTGGACGAGCGGATGTCGACCGTCACCGCGACCCACGGGCTGCGCGCCTCGGGGGTCAAGGCGAAGAAGGGCCGCTCGGTGGTCGACCAGGCCGCCGCGGTGGTGATCCTGCAGACCGCCCTTGAGTCCGAACGGGTGAGCGGACGCCCACCCGGTGAGAGCGTCGAGGCGGTCGGCTGACCGGCCTGCTCTAACGTCCCGATGAGGGGTCCGTGCGGACGCGTTCGCACGGACCCCTTTTCGCTCGCTCCGGTGTCCGTTTCGGATTGATCTGGGACGATCTGGATCTATCTGTACCGATATGAGTCGTATCGGGGCGATTCGCAGCGATTTCGGGACAGCCGAGGGGGCCGCGAGCCATGATCGACCAGGACTTCCAACCGGGCCTCACGCCGGGCCACCTCGGTGCGCCGGTGCTGGAGCCGGAGGGCCGTCCGCCGGGTGCGCCCCGGCCGCGCTCCGATGCGCCGGATCCGCACCGACGGCGTAACGGACTGGCCTGCGCGCTCACCGCCTTCGCGCTGGTCGCGGTCTTCGGCGGGATCGGGCTCACCGGCTACACCTGGTTGCAGCGGCAGCGCAAAGCCCCGGCGGCCGCCGACTACGCGGGGCAGGGCGACGGCAGGGTGCAGGTCTCGGTGCCCGAGGGCGCGGGCCTGTCCCAGATCGCCTCCGCGCTGGTCCGCAACGGGGTGGTGGCCAGCTCGCTCGCCTTCACCCGGGCAGCGAAGGGCAGCGCGGCCGCCGGGCGGATCCAGCCCGGGACGTACACGCTCAAGCAGAAGATGTCGGCCGCCGCCGCGCTGTCCATCCTGATCGACCCGGCCAACGCCAACGGGCTCACCATCCCCGAGGGCTGGCGCGGCTACCAGATCTACGCGGCGATCGACAAGAAGCTGAACCTCCCCGAGGGCACCACCCAGAAGGCCGCCAAGGAGCAGGGCGCCGAGCTCGGCCTGCCGGACTTCGCCAACGGCAGCCCGGAGGGCTACCTGTTCCCCGCCAGGTACGCCGTCACCGACAGCACCACCCCGCTGGACCTGCTGAAGCAGATGGTCGACCGGGCCGGCAAGGAGTTCAGCCAGGACGACGCGAAAGTCGTCGCACAGAACCTCGGGCAGAGCCTGTACGGGCTGGTCACCGTCGCCAGCATGGTCCAGGGCGAGGCCGACAACACCGAGGACATGGGCAAGGTGGCCCGGGTCATCTACAACCGGCTGGCGAAGGGGATGCCGCTGCAGCTGGACTCCACCATCAACTACGCGCTCGGCCGCTCGACCCTGAACACCACCGTCACCGACACCAACCTGGACTCCCCGTACAACACCTACCTGCACCCGGGCCTGCCGCCGTCGCCGATCTCCAACCCCGGACGGCAGGCGATCATGGCGGCGCTGGACCCGACGCCGGGCGACTGGCTGTACTTCGTGACCGTGAAGCCGGGCGACACGCGCTTCACCGACAGCTTCGAGGTGCACCAGCGCAACGTGGCGGAGTTCAACGCCGCCCGGGCGGCCAAACCGAGGTCCCCGGCCTCCGCCACGCCCTCGACGGCGGGCGCGACGACCCCGTGACGGCCCCGTGCGCCACGGGTGAGGTCGCTCACTGAGAGCGCGTCCGCCCGGGCGGGGGTACGGCTGCGGTACGGTAACGTCTCCTCCCAGGCGCTGCGCTAGCACGCCGGTTCGAGAATCAGCCGGGACGGCGTCGTCCCGGACGGCCGGTCCGATCCTCCGGTCGTCACCGTCGGTTAAGGGGATCAATGACCGATCTGGGTCGGGGCTACGGCCCCCAGGGCGAGCCGTGGCACCCCGGTGATCCCGGGTACGGCGGCCAGCAGCCGGTCCCCGGCCAGCAGGACGGCCAGTGGCAGCAGCAGTACCCGCAGCACGGCCAGCAGCCGTACGGGGACGTGCAGCAGGCCCACCTCCAGCAGATGGGGGGCGTGCATCAGCAGCAGATGCAGGAGGGATACCCGCAGGGGTACCAGCAGCAGGGTTATCCGCAACAGCAGGGTTTTGAGCAGGGGTATCAGCAGCAGGGCATGACCCAGCAGGGCTACCCCCAGCAACAGATGCCGATGCAGCAGGGGATGCCCCAGCAGGGCTATCCCCAGCAGCAGATGCCGATGCAGCACCAGGGCATGCCGCAGCAGCAGGTCCAGCCGCAGCCCGTTCCGCAGCAGGTCGCCCCGCAGGCGTCCGCGCCCGAGCCCGCCGCCGGTCCCGGCCCGGACGGGATCGACTGGGAGGCCGAGGCCGCCGCGCTGGAGTCCGGCGCCGACCCGGTCGCCGGGGCGCACGAGCGCGAGGCCGAGGAGTGGGACGGCCGGCACGAGGGCGAGCTCCAGGGCGAGGACGGCTACCTCGAGGAGCACGCCGAGGCCGAGGAGGTCGGCTTCCTCGGCGAGCAGGACGAATCCCGCGAGGCGCAGAAGAAGCGCAAGGAGAAGGGCAAGAAGGCGGGCCGCCGCAACGGCGGCGCCTGCCTGGTGGTCGCGCTGGTGCTGGTCGGCCTGCTCGGCGGCGCCGGCTGGTGGGGCTACGGCTTCTACCAGAAGCACTTCGGCCCGCCGCCGGATTTCACCGGGGAGGGCACCGGCTCCGTCCAGGTCGAGGTCAAGCCGGGCGCGGTCGGCGGCCAGATCGGTCTCGCCCTGAAGAACGCCGACGTGGTCAAGAGCGTCGACGCGTTCACCAAGGCCTGCGACGCGGTCGAGCCCAAGTGCGGCACCATCCAGCCGGGCTTCTACACGCTGAAGAAGGAGCTGCCGGCCGCGGCCGCGCTCAAGGAACTGCTCGACCAGGCCGGCGGCGCGGCGATCGTGTTCCCGGAGGGCAAGAACTCCTCCGAGATCTACGCCATGATCGACGCCAAGCTGAAGCTCCAGAAGGGCACCACGGCGAACGTCGCCAAGGCCCAGGTCAACGACCTCGGCCTGCCCGCGTACGCGACCGGCAACATCGAGGGATTCCTCTGGCCGACCCGCTACAACATCTCCGACGGCATGAAGCCCGAGGACCTGCTCAAGCAGATGGTGAAGAACGCCGTCGACAAGTACGCGAACCTGGACGGCCAGGCCGCCTCGGTGGGCCTCAAGAACGGCTACGAGGTGATCACCGAGGCGAGCATCCTGCAGCGCGAGGGTAACAACCCGTCGGACTTCGCCAAGATGGCCAGGACGATCCAGAACCGATTGGCGAGCAACGAGACGCAGCACCGTCTCGGAATGGACACCACGCTGCAGTACTCGCTGGGCCGCAAGGACCTCAACAGAAGCGACATGGACAACGCGTCCAACAAGTACAACACCTACCTGAACCCGGGCCTGCCGCCGACGCCCATCTCCAACCCCGGCGACGAGGCGATCAACGCGGTGCTGCACCCGGCGGACGGCAAGTGGCTGTACTTCATCGCGATGTCCCCGACCGAGACCCGGTTCGCCGAGACGTACGCGGAGCACAAGGCCAACGTCAAGGAGTACTGCACCGCCGCCGGTCAGGGCTTCGACGACGCCCGCGGTCACTGCACCACCCAGAAGTAGCCAGAGCCGGAAGGCAATTGACGGAGAGGCAGCGTTGACCAGCAAGTACCGGGCGGCCGTCCTCGGCTCGCCGATCGCCCACTCGCTCTCGCCGGACCTGCACCGGGCCGCCTTCGCGGCGCTCGGGCTGGACGGCTGGCGCTACGACTGCTTCGAGGTCGACGAGGCCGGCCTGCCCGGCTTCCTCGCCGGGCTGGACGAGGCCGAGTGGGCGGGGCTGTCGCTGACCATGCCGCTGAAGCGGGCGATCATCCCGCTGCTGGACGAGGTCAGTGCGACGGCCCGCTCGGTGGACGCGGTGAACACCGTGGTGTTCACCGCCGACGGGCGGCGCACCGGGGACAACACCGACGTCCCCGGGCTGGTCAACGCGCTGCGCGAGCGCGGCATCACCGAGGTGCCGGCCGCCGCCGTGCTGGGCGCCGGAGCCACCGCCTCCTCGGCGCTGGCGGCGCTCGCCCAGGTCTGCACCGGCGAGGTGACGGTCTACGTGCGCAGCGCCGAGCGGGCCCGGGAGATGGCCGAGCTGGGCGAGCGGCTCGGCGTCGCGGTGCGCACCGCCGACTGGGAGCGCGGCGCCGAGGCGCTGGAGCGGCCGCTGACCGTCTCCACCACGCCGGTCGGCGCGACCGACGTCTTCGCCGGCTCGCTGCCGACGGCCCCCGGCGCGCTGTTCGACGTGCTGTACCACCCCTGGCCGACGGCGCTGGCGGCGGCCTGTGCCGAGCGCGGGTCGACCGTCCTGGGGGGTCTGGACCTGTTGGTGCACCAGGCGGTGCTGCAGAGCGAGGCCTTCACCGGGCGCGCGCCCGGACCGCTGGCGGCGATGCGCGAGGCGGGGGAGAAGGCGCTCGCCGGGCGGTAGGGACTTTTCGGACCTAGATCGTTTCGTTGGGTGACCGGGTGCCGTCCGTCACCCGGACTCTGCCCCCGGGGGCCGCCTGGTCATGAAAGGATTCGGGCAGAAGGCACGCTCGGGCGGGTCGCGGCGGTGCCGTGGACCGGTCCGCTGATGAAGGAGCTCCGTTGGGTACGTTGCGCTGGCTGACGGCGGGGGAGTCGCACGGCCCCGCACTCGTCGCGACGCTGGAAGGCCTTCCCGCCGGTGTACCGGTCACCACCGACGTGGTGGCCGACGCGCTGGCGCGGCGCCGGCTCGGTTACGGCCGCGGGGCGCGGATGAAGTTCGAACAGGACGAGGTGACCTTCCTCGGTGGCGTCCGGCACGGCCTGACCATGGGCAGCCCGGTCGCGATCATGGTCGGCAACACCGAGTGGCCGAAGTGGGAGCAGGTCATGTCGGCCGACCCGGTCGACCCCGAGGTGCTGGCCGGCCTGGCCCGCAACGAGGCGCTGACCCGCCCCCGGCCCGGCCACGCCGACCTGGCCGGCATGCAGAAGTACTCGATCGACGAGGCCCGGCCGATCCTGGAGCGCGCCAGCGCCCGGGAGACGGCCGCCCGGGTCGCGCTGGGCGCCGTCGCCCGCGCGTACCTGCGCGAGGTGGCGGGGATCGAGATCGTCAGCCACGTGGTCGAGCTGGCCGCCGCCAAGGCGCCGGCCGGTGTGGTGCCGCTGCCCTCGGACGAGGCCCGGCTGGACGCCGACCCGGTGCGCTGCCTGGACGCGGACGCCTCGAAGGCGATGGTCGCCGAGATCGACCAGGCCCACAAGGACGGCGACACCCTCGGTGGCGTGGTCGAGGTGCTGGCGTACGGCGTGCCGGTGGGCCTCGGCTCGCACGTGCACTGGGACCGCCGGCTGGACGCCCGGCTGGCCGCCGCCCTGATGGGCATCCAGGCGATCAAGGGCGTCGAGGTCGGCGACGGCTTCGAGCTGGCCCGGGTGCCGGGCTCGAAGGCGCACGACGAGAT
The DNA here is from genome assembly GCF_053596495.1 of Kitasatospora sp. NPDC001683. NCBI lineage: Bacteria > Bacillati > Actinomycetota > Actinomycetes > Kitasatosporales > Streptomycetaceae > Kitasatospora > Kitasatospora sp. NPDC001683. The sequence continues at coordinate 40,046 of NZ_JBSFGK010000055.1, read as the reverse complement.
CGTCCCGACGCCCGAGGGCGTCAAGCGCACCTCCGGCCGCTCCGGCGGCACCGAGGGCGGCCTGACCACCGGTGAGGTGCTGCGGGTGCGCGCCGCGATGAAGCCGATCGCGACCGTGCCGCGGGCGCTGCAGACGCTGGACGTGCGCACCGGCGAGCCGGCCAAGGCGCACCACCAGCGCTCGGACGTCTGCGCGGTGCCGGCCGCCGGCATCGTCGCCGAGGCGATGGTCGCGCTGGTGCTGGCCGACGCGGTCAGCGAGAAGTTCGGTGGCGACAACGTCTCCGAGACCCGTCGCAACGTGCAGGGCTACCTCGACAACCTGATCGTCCGATGACTCAGCCCGTCGTGGTGCTGGTCGGCCCGCCCGGCAGTGGCAAGTCCACCGTCGGGCGGGCCCTGGCCGAGCGCCTGGGCGTCGGCTTCCGGGACACCGACGCCGACATCGAGGCGCTGGCCGGCAAGCCCATCCCGGAGATCTTCATCGACGAGGGCGAGCCGCACTTCCGCGAGCTGGAGGTCCGGGCGGTGCGCGCGGCGGCGGAGGGACACGGCGGAGTGCTGGCGCTCGGCGGCGGCGCGGTGATGGCCGAGGCCACCCGCGAGCTGCTGCGCGAGCTGCCGGTGGTCTTCCTGGAGGTCCCGCTGGGCGACGCGGTCAAGCGGGTCGGCCTGGACGCCCCGCGCCCGCTGCTGGCCGTCAACCCGCGGGCCCGCTGGCGCGAGCTGATGGAGGCCCGCCGCCCCCTCTACCTGGAGGTGGCCACCGCCGTCGTCGACACCGCCGACCGCACCCCGGAGCAGGTCGCGGACGCCGTACTGGAAGCACTGGAGCTGAAGACCCCCCATGACTGACACCACCGTCAGGATCCACGTCGGCGGCAGCGCCGGCCACGACCCGTACGACGTGCTGATCGGGCACCAGTTGCTCGGCGAGCTGGCGCCGCTGGTCGGGCCGCGCGCCAAGCGGGTCGCGATCATCCACCCGGAGGCGCTGGCCGCCACCGCCGACGCCATCCGCGAGGACCTGGCCGGCGAGGGGTACGAGGCGATCGCGCTGCAGGTGCCCAACGCCGAGGAGGCGAAGAGCGCCGAGGTCGCCGCGTACTGCTGGTCGGTGCTCGGGCAGACCGGGTTCACCCGCAGCGACGTCATCGTCGGCCTCGGCGGCGGGGCCACCACCGACCTGGCCGGCTTCGTCGCGGCCACCTGGCTGCGCGGGGTGCGCTGGATCTCCATGCCCACCACGCTGCTCGGCATGGTCGACGCGGCCGTCGGCGGCAAGACCGGCATCAACATCGCCGAGGGCAAGAACATGGTCGGCGCCTTCCACCCGCCGGTGGGCGTGCTGGCCGACCTCGGCACCCTGGAGACCGTGCCCAAGCACGACTACGTCTCCGGCCTCGCCGAGGTCATCAAGTGCGGCTTCATCGCCGACCCGGTCATCCTCGACCTGGTCGAGGCCGACCCGGAGGGCGCGAAGACCCCGGCCGGCCCGCACACCGTCGAGCTGATCCGCCGGGCCATCCAGGTCAAGGCCGACGTGGTCTCCGGGGACCTCAAGGAGTCCGGCCGGCGCGAGATCCTCAACTACGGCCACACCCTGGGCCACGCCATCGAGCGCAACGAGCGCTACAAGTGGCGGCACGGCGCGGCGATCTCCATCGGCATGGTCTTCGCGGCCGAACTCGGCCGGCTGGCCGGGCGGTTGGACGACGAGACGGCCGACCGGCACCGCACCGTACTGGCTTCGGTCGGCCTCCCGCTGACCTACCGGGCGGACGCCTGGCCGAAGCTGCTGGACGCCATGAAGATCGACAAGAAGTCGCGCGGCGACCTGATCCGCTTCATCGTCCTGGACGGCCTCGGCAAGACCTCCGTGCTGGAGGGCCCCGACCCGTCCCTGCTGGTCGCCGCCTACGCGGAGGTCTCGGCGTGACCCGGGTGATGGTGCTCAACGGCCCCAACCTCGGCCGGCTGGGCAGCCGCGAGCCGGACGTCTACGGCGCCACCTCGTACGCCGGGCTGGTCGAGCGCTGCACCGCGCTGGGCAAGGAGTTCGGCTTCGAGGTCGAGGTGCACGAGACCAACTCCGAGCAGCAGATGGTGGAGTGGCTGCACGAGGCGGCCGACGGGAAGGTGCCCGTGGTGATCAACCCGGGCGCGTTCACCCACTACTCGTACGCGATGCGGGACGCCGCGGCGCAGCGCACCGCGCCGCTGATCGAGGTGCACATCTCCAACCCGTACGCGCGGGAGACCTTCCGGCACACCTCGGTGATCGCGGCGGTGGCCTCCGGGACCATCGCGGGGTTCGGGCTCGGGTCGTACGAACTGGCCCTGCGCGCCCTGGCGGAGCAGCTCACCTCGCGCTGACAGCTGGTCAGCGGCCCGGCGGCGGACTGTGCCCGTTGCCGGGCCGCCGTGTAGTGTCCCGCTGAGAGTTGTCGGGAGGTGCCGTGACGCAGTACGCCGCAGGTGGGCAGGTCCCGCCGCGTCCCGCCGCTCCGCCGGTGCCGCCGGGGGGCGGTGCGGGGGCGTCCCCGTCGGGAGCGACGGTTCCGTCGCCCGCTCCGCCGCCGCCGACCGTTCGGCCGGGGGCGGCTCCTGCTTCCGGTCCGGTGCCGGGGCCGGCACCGGCCGTCGCTCCGGCACCTGCTCAGGCACCCCGGCCCGCGCCGGCGCCCGCACCCGCCGGTGCGCCGCGGCCGGTGCCCCCCGCTGCGCCGCGGCCGGTGCCCACCGCGCCCGTACCGGCCGGCGGCACCGGGCACTTCGTGCTGCCCACCGGCACGCCCGTCCAGCTCCCCGCCCACCCGCCGCAGCGGCACGCGCCCGCCGGGCCGATCGCCGTGCTGCTGATCGGCCCCGCCGGGGCGGGCAAGACCACCGTCGCCCGGTACTGGGCCGAGCGCCGGGCCACCCCGACCGCGCACATCAGCCTGGACGACGTCCGGGAGTGGGTGCAGTCCGGCTTCGCCAACCCGCAGTCCGGCTGGAACAACGCCTCCGAGGCCCAGTACCGGCTGGCCCGCCGCACCTGCGGCTTCGCCTGCCGCAACTACCTGGCCAACGGCATCTCCTGCATCATCGACGACGCCGTCTTCCCGGACCGTCCGGCGATCGGCCTCGGCGGCTGGAAGCGGCACATCGGCCCCGGCATGATCCCGGTCGTGCTGCTGCCCAGCCTGGACTCGGTGCTGCGCCGCAACGCCCGCCGCAGCGGGACCAGGCGGCTCGGTGACGAGGAGGTGGCGCGCATCCACGGCCGGATGGCCGGCTGGTACAACTCCGGGCTGCCGATCATCGACAACTCGTACCTGGACGTCGCCGGTACGGCCGCCGAGCTGGACCGGGTCATCCTCGCCCGGCTGATGGGGATGCCGGTCCGCTGACCCGCTGGTCGTGGAGCTGTCGGTGGGGGCTGCGATGATGGAGCGGACCCGCCAGAACCACCCGGGGAGCTGACGCCCGTGCCGGAAGGCCACATCATCCACCGCCTCGCCGGTCAGAACCGCCAGGCCTTCGCCGGCCGCCCGGTGCGGGTCTCCAGCCCGCAGGGCCGCTTCGCCGACGAGGCCAAGGCGATCGACGGGCAACTGCTCACGGGCGCGGAGGCCACCGGCAAGCACCTGTTCCTGGGCTTCGAGGAGGGCGCCTGGGTGCACATCCACCTCGGCCTCTACGGCGGCTTCACCTTCGGCGACGGGCCCGCGCCCGAGCCCGTCGGCCTGGTCCGGCTGCGGCTGGCCAATGACGGCGGCTACGCCGACCTGCGCGGTCCCAACACCTGTGCGCTGGTCACCGACGCCGAGAAGGCCGCCGTCGCCGCCCGCCTCGGCCCCGACCCGCTGCGCGCCGACGCCGACCCGGAGGCCGCCTGGCGCCGGATATCCGGCAGCCGGACGACCGTCGCCGCGCTGCTGATGGACCAGAAGGTGCTGGCCGGGGTCGGCAACGTCTACCGCGCCGAGGTGCTGTTCCGCCACCGCGTCAACCCGCACCGGGCCGGCCGCGACCTCACCCGTCGCGAGTGGGACGCGATCTGGGCCGACCTGGTCGCCCTGATGCGCGAGGGCGTCGCCGCCGGCCGGATCGACACCGTCCGGCCCGAGCACACCCCCGAGGCGATGGGCCGCCCGCCCCGGGTGGACGACCACGGCGGCGAGGTGTACGTCTACCGCCGCGCCGCGATGCCCTGCCTGGTCTGCGGCACGGAGGTGCGGACGGAGGAGCACGCGGCGCGCAACCTGTTCTGGTGCCCGACCTGCCAGACGGCCTGAGGCGGGTCCTGAGGCGGATCCTGAGGCGGATTCAGCCCCGGGGGCGGGCCCACGCCGTAGGCTGGGGCCCGGTCCGGTCGGAGGGAGCGCACGGGTGGACGGCTACGAGGTGTCCAACAGCGTGTCGGGCACGGTGCACGGGGACGTGATCCAGGGGCAGAACGTCACGGTCCACCTGCCGCCTAAGCGCCGGATCCCGTACCAGGTGCGTCCGCCGCGGGCGAGCTTCGTCAACCGTGAGCGTGAACTCGCGGCGCTCACCGCCGCGTTGGCCAGGTCCGAGCAGGGCGGGCCGGCGGTCGTGGCCTTCAGTGGTCTCGGTGGGGTGGGCAAGACCGAGCTGGTGGCGAAGTTCGCCAAGGAGCGGGCGTCGCACTTCCCGGGCGGGGTGCTGTACGCCGACCTGAAGGCGTACCGGCACCGGTCCGCGGTGGACCTCCCCGGGGTGCTGGAGGGCTTCCTGCGGGCTCTCGGGGTCCGCCCTCCGGACGCGGAGGCCGAGCGGTTCGGGGAGTTCCGTACCGTCACCGCCGATCAGCGGTGCCTGATCTTCCTGGACAACGTCGAGCACGCCGCCGAGGTCCGGGCGCTGCTGCCGTCCGGCGGGCTGGTGGTGGCGGCGGGTCGGCGGCGGCTGGACGCGCTGCGGATGGAGGGGGCCGAGGTGCTCGAGCTGGACCGGTTGAGTGCGGCGGCCGGTGCCGCGCTCGTCCGCGGCTGGCTGAGCGCCGGGCGGGGCACCGAGGTGGAGGTGGCGGCGCTGGTGGAGCGGTGCCAGGGGCTGCCGCTCGCGCTGAACGCCGTCGGGAGCCAGCTGCTGGGCCGGGGCCGGCTGTCCGTCGGCCAGGTGGTGGCGGAACTGTCCCACCAGGAAGGCAGGTTGGCCATCCTGAACAACGAGGAGGGGAACCTCCGGGAGACCTACGACCCGGTGTACCAGCGGCTCTCCTCGCCCGGCCGGTCGCTCTACCGGCTGATCGGCGTGCACCCGGGGCCCTTCGTGTCGGCCGAACTGGCGGACGCGGTGGGCGTCGAGCGGGCGGAGGAGGCCCTGGACGAGCTGTGCGCCGTGCACCTGCTGGACGTGGTCGTCGACCAGGGGCCGGGGGAGCGCTTCCAGGCCCATGACGTGGTGCGGACGCACGCCTACGCCTGCGCCCGGGAACTGCCGGACCGGGGCGAGCTGTTGGCGCGGGTGGTGGCGTACTACCGGGGCAGGGCCTCGCTGGCGGACCGGGCGATGGGTGCGCGGCTGCGGCTGCAGGAGCCGAGCGGCGAGGACCTGCCCGGATTCCGCTGCGGGGCGGACGCGTTGGAGTGGCTCCACGCCGAGCGGGCCAATCTGCGCGCGGTGGTGGAGGCGGCGGCCGAGCGGCGGTGGCACGACGAGGTGTGGCGGCTGTGCGAGTCGCTGTGGCCGCTCTACCACGGCCGCAAGCTGTACGCGGACTGGATCGCCACCCACGAGGTCGGCATCGAGTCGGCCCGGTGGGCCAACAATCCGGACGCGGTGGTGCGGATGCACAACCAGCTGGCCCGGGCCCACTACGAGCGGGAGGAATTCGGGCTCGCCGCCGAACAGTTGGCGCTCGGTGCCGAGCAGGTGCCGCTGGTGGCCGACCGCCGGGTGGTGGGCGTGCTGTACGAGACGGACGGCCTGCTGTGCCTGGCCGACGGCCGTCCGGGGGACGCGGTGGAGAGGTTCACGCTGGCCCGGGAGGCCAACGAGGGCGATGCCCACGGCGAGATCGTGCAGAGCTACAACCTGGCGCAGGCGCTGATCGCCGACGGCCGTGCGGACGAGGCGCTGGCCGCGTTGGCCGGGGCCACCGTGCGGGCCGTGGCCACCGCGGACCACGACATGCTGATGAAGCTGCCGCTGGTGCACGCCCGGGCCCACCGGGCGCTCGGGCAGCTCGATCGCGCCGTCGAGCAGGCCGGAACCTGCGTCGAGCGGGCCAGGGCCCGCAAGCAGTACGCCAAGGAGGCCCAGGCCCACACCCTGCTGGTCGCCCTCGCCGAGCAACTGGACGACGCCGAACTGGCCGAGCGCAGCCGGGCGCGGCTGCGGGAGCTGCAGGAGCTGCCGGGCTAGGTTCCAGCGCTGAACGACACCCGGGTGCGGTGTTCGCCGGTGCGGACGGTGAGTCCGTGCTCGGGCAGGCCGGCCGGGTCGCCGCCGTCGGCGAGCCAGCAGGCGAGCGCCGAGCCGAGCAGCAGGGGGTCGAGGCTGGGGTCGGGGCAGCCGAAGTCCCGTTCGGCGCGGGCCTCGAGGAGCAGACCGCCGTGCAGCCGGAGCAGGTGGCGGGCCGGGCCGAGGGCGGCCACCGCGACGGCGAGGCCGGGCAGTTCGAGGGCGGTGTCGGCGAGCCAGCGGACGGCGGGGCGTTCGGCGTGCGGCTCGGTGCGGGCGAGGACCTCGGCGGTGTAGCGCAGGGCGTCGCCGGGGTGGTCGTCGGTGAGGGCGTGGAAGCCGCGCGGGGTGTGGTCGTCCGGGTGGAACGGGTAGCGCCGCAGGCTGACCTCGGTGCCCTCGCTCTTGCCCTCGACGTCGTACGCGGTGGGTCCGTCACCGGTCGGGCGGGGCGCGGGCTTGGGGTAGGGCGGCAGGACCGGTTCGCCCTCGGGTTCGTCCAGGCCGCCGAGGAAGGAGTAGAGCAGCGGGCGCAGCACCCGGGCGGATTCGCCGCGGTGGGCGAGCGAGCGGTCGGTGAGGTCGCTCAGGTCGGCGGGGTCATGGGCGAGGGCGAGTTCGAGCTGGGCGGCGAGGTCGCCGTCGGGGTCCAGCGCTGGTGCGTGCTGGCCGAAGGCGTAGCTGGGGGAGTGCGGGTCGAGTTCGGCGGCGCCGGTGGCGACGAGCAGGGTGCGGCGTTCCAGGGCGGCGCCGTAGACGGAGACCGAGCCGTGGTCGCCGATCAGGCAGTCGGCGGCGACGAGTGCGGCCTGCCAGCCCTGGTGGGGCGGGATGAGGCGCAGGCCCATCCGGCGGGCGTCGTCGAGCAGGGCTTCGGGGTCGTGCCGGCTCCACACGTTGGGGTGGAGCACGACGGCCACCGTGTACTCGTCGGCGGGCAGCCGGCGGACCAGCCGCTGCGGCAGGTCGGGATGGCGGCCGAATAACGAGTGTTCGCTCCAGGTGGAGTTGACGACGACGAGCCGGCGGCCGTCGACGGCGCCGAGCGCGGCGCGGTAGCCGTCGCGGGAGCGTTCGCTGCGCAGGATCCGGTCGAAGCAGGGGTCGCCGACCACCTGGGCGACGTCCAGTGCCTCGGGGCAGGAGACCCGTAGCCGGTCCAGCTGCTCGGGGTGGGAGAGGCCGAGGACGTCGACGAACACCCGTCCGCGGTGGGTGAGTTCATGGCGGGAGAGGCCGGCGGCGCTGACCGTGTCGCCGGTGGACTCGGTGACCAGGCGGTTGTAGCCGGCGCCGTGCGGCAGGACGACCAGGTGGGCGTCCAGACGGTGCATGGAGGCGTGGACGGCGCAGGCGACGGCCAGGTCGAAGCGGCGCTGGACGGCGTCCTCCCAGTCCAGCACGGTGTAGCCGGGCAGGCCGTGGAGGAAGTCGTCCAGGGCGCGGTCGGCGAAGGCGGAGCCGGGGTTGACGGTGAAGTACCGCTCGATGCCGTCCGGGTGCAGCAGGGTGAGGACGTCCAGGACCCGGGTCGCCGAGGTGAGGGTGCGGGCGACGGCCAGCACGCGGGCCTTGACCGGGCGGGTGTTCCAGCGGTCGGCGGGCCAGACGTGGGGGTGGGACGGCACATCGTGATCGTACTCATCCGGCCGCGTCGCGGCGCCGTTTCGCGGGTACCGGTCGGGTCGTCAGCCCGCGGCCGCGGTCGGCTCCTCGTGGTCGGCGGCGGCGCACTCGTCGAGGAGGGGGCGCATGCCGTCGTCCACGAGCCGGTAGCGCACCACGCGTCCGTCCTTGTCGCCGGTGACCAGGCCCGCGGTGCGGAGCAGGCGCAGCGCCTGGGAGACGGCGGGGTCGCGCATGCCGGTGGCGACCGCCAGGTCGCTGACGGCGAGCGGGCCGGCCCGGTGGAGGGCGAGCAGCAGGGCGAGCCGTCCGGGGTCGGCGAGCAGGGAGAACCGCTCGGCCCAGGAGCGGACGTGCTCGGTGTCACCGATGGCGGCGATGGCTTCGCAGACCCGGTGCCCGTCGATGGTGCGGTGGCCCGCGCGGTCGGCCGGTACGAGATGCATGCGGACATTCTGGCAGCTCACGACCTGTGATCCTGGACACCTGCACAGGTGCGCAACCTTGCGAGGGTGCCGTCCTGCCCCTACGGTGTTCCCCGCCGTGGTGCTCGGGAAGACCGGTGACGGACCCTCAACAGGTCCCACTCCGGAGCGGCCCTCGCCACTGTGATCGGGGGAGAGTTGTCCGGACCCACGTGCCACTGGGCGCCTCGTGCGCCTGGGAAGGCGGGTCCGGAAGCCCCGTAAGCCAGGAGACCGGCCACGGCATCTCACGACGTCATTCCACGAGGTGCTGGAGCGTGATCCGCAGATGACCCTGCCCGAAACCGCCACTCCCGCCGAGGCGGTCCCCTCCGTCCTGCCCACCTTCCGGTGGAAGCGCGAGGACACCATCCGTACCGCCGGGCTGATGGGGGTGATCCTGGCCATGCACGTGGTGGCGTTCGGGACCCTCGTCTTCCTGGTCGCCCCGCAGAACTACGCCGTCGGCACCCAGGTCTTCGGGGTCGGCCTCGGCATCACCGCGTACACCCTGGGCATGCGGCACGCCTTCGACGCCGACCACATCGCGGTGATCGACAACACCACCCGCAAGCTGATGGCGGACGGCAAGCGACCGGTGTCGGTGGGCTTCTGGTTCGCGCTCGGCCACTCCTCGATGGTGGTCGTCATGGCCGCCCTGGTCGCGGGCGGCGCCCAGCTGGCGGGCACGCTGATGGACGACGACTCGGCCACCCACAAGTGGCTCGGGATGATCGGCACCACGGCCTCCGGCGCCTTCCTGTACCTGATCGGCGCGCTCAACCTGGCGGCGCTGTTCGGCATCCTGAAGGTGTTCCGCTCGATGCGGGCCGGGCGGTACGACGAGGCGGAGCTGGAGGAGCACCTCGACTCGCGCGGCCTGATGGCCCGGATCCTGAACCGGGCGACCCGCTCGATCACCCGGCCCGGGCAGATGTTCCCGGTCGGCATGGTGCTGGGCCTGGGCTTCGACACCGCGACCGAGGTGACGCTGATGGTGATGGCCGGTTCGGGTGCGGCGGCGGGGCTGCCCTGGTACGCGATCGCGTGCCTGCCGCTGCTGTTCGCGGCCGGGATGAGCCTGTTCGACACCCTGGACGGGACGTTCATGAACTTCGCGTACCAGTGGGCCTTCTCCAACCCGGTGCGCAAGGTGTACTACAACCTGACCATCACCGGGCTGTCGATCGCGGTGGCCTTCATCATCGGCACCATCGAGCTGGTCGGCGTGCTGCACGAGAAGCTCGACCTGACCGATCCGGTGACCGGGTTCATCGCGGACATCTCGCTGGACAACGTCGGCTACGCGATCGCGGGGCTGTTCGTGGTGGTGTGGGCGATCGCGATCGCCTACTGGAAGCTGGCGGGCGTCGAGAAGCGCTGGACGCCTGTGAAGTAGCCCGTCGGTGCAGCCACGTCGGTGTGGCCCCGTCGGTCACGCCGTCGCGAGCAGCAGCGTGCCCGCGACGGCGAGCCCGGCGCCGACCAGCTGGACCGGGCGCAGCCGTTCCTTCAGCACCCCGCGCGCCAGCAGCGCCGTCACCACCGGGTAGAGCGAGGCGAGCACGGCGGCCACCGCCGCCGAGCCGCCGTGCGAGGCCAGGGCGTACGTGGCGTTGCCGGCGACGTCGACCAGCCCGACGCCGGTGAGCAGGGGCAGCCGGGAGCGCAGCTCCGGCAGCAGCCCGGAGGTGTCGGTGCCGCGCAGGCCGATCAGCAGCGCGGCACCGCCGACGAGGACGTTGACGACCCGCTGGACGCACAGCACGAGCAGCAGCCCGCCACCGGCCGAGGCCTGCGAGAGCAGGGACATGTTGGCGCCGAAGCCGAAGGCGGCGGCCAGGCTGAGCAGCAGGGCGGTGCGGGCGGCGGACGGCCCGCCGCGCTCGGGCCCGCCGGCCAGCACCACGCCGGCCACCGCGACCGCGATCCCGGCCAGCTGGCCGAGGCCGGGCCGCTCGCCGAGCGCGAGCCCGACGCCGACCGGCACCGCGACGCCGACGGTGGCCAGCGGGGACACCACGCCCATCGGGCCGAGTGCCAGCGCCCGGTAGAAGGCGAGCATCGCGAAGGGGCCGATCACCCCGGCGGCGACGGCGTACCAGAGGGCGGGGGAGGCGTCGGCCCAGCCGCCGGTGGCCAGCAGGGCGAGGAGCAGGACGACGGTGGCCGCGGTCTGGGAGACGACCACCACGGCGAGCGCGGGCAGCCGGCGGGTGAGGATGCCGCCGCCGAAGTCGCCCAGGCCGGTGAGCAGGCTGGCGGAGAGGGCGAGCAGGACGGTCACTTGAGGGTCCTGGAGTTGTTTGAGGACAGCACAATGCACTCCGAAGTACAGTCGGATGGACTTGTTGCCGGAACGGCAGCGTAGTGCACTGAACTGAACTCGACCGAACAATATTCTGTACGTCTCGTACGGTGGACACCGGAGGACTGCCCGCGTGCCGGACCCCGACCTCGTCTCCCGGGCCCTCGCCCGGAACGTCAAGCGGCTGCGCACCGAGCGCGGCCACACCCTGGACGCCCTCGCCGCCCGCTCCGGAGTGAGCCGCGGCATGATCGTCCAGATCGAGCAGGGCCGCACCAACCCGAGCGTGGCCACCGTGGTCCGGATCGGCGACGCGCTCGGCGTCTCGATCGCCACGCTGCTCGACTACGAGGAGGGCCCGGACGTCCGGATCGTGCCCGGCGACCAGGCCGTCCCGCTCTGGACCGGCCCGGAGGGCGGCACCGGCACCCTGCTGCACGGGATCGAGGCGCCCGGGCCGCTGGAGCTGTGGGACTGGCGGATGGCGCCGGGTGAGGAGTACTCCGCCGAGCCGCACCCGGCCGGGACGGTGGAGATCCTGCGGGTCGACGAGGGCGAGCTGACCCTGGTGCACGGCGAGCGGCTGCACGCGGTGCCGGCCGGCAGCACGGTCTCCTTCGACGCCTCCCACGCGCACGTCTACCGCAACGCGGGGGAGCGGGAGCTGCGGCTGACCATGGTGGTGTCGGTCCCGCCGCCGCGCTGAGCTGTTCTTCGGATGCCGAAGCGGCGCCTCCCCGGCGTGGGGGGCGCCGCTTTCGCGTGCCGTCGCTCCTGCGGGGTGTTCCTCCTGTCGGTCGGCGCTCTTCGCGGAAGTCGACGCGCCCGCCCACGACCGGGTCGTACTTGCGCAGGACCATCCGGTCCCGCAGAACCTCGTCCCGGCCTACCGCCGCGGCCCGATCGACCCGGAGGGGAGGCGACGGCGCGAAGGAGGTGAGGGGATGCCGGGGGGGCTCGCTCGTCGGGGGACGGGACGCGGCGCGAGCCGGTTGTGCTCGGCCGAGCGACTCGGGGTGCGGAGTGCGCCGCGCGGGGCGCCGTCGGCGGGCCGTCGCGAGGGGCGCAGTGGGGCGGTGGGGCATCGGGCGGGGGTGCTCGGCGGGCGGTTCGGGCCGGGGGTTCGTAGGCTCGACGCATGGTGGATGCGTACGCGGGTCGGCGGGAGCGGGTGAGGGAGCACTGCAGTGCGGCCGGGGTCGATGCGGCGCTGATCACCCGGGCGGCGAACGTGCGGTATCTGACGGGCTGCGCGCCGTGTGGGGCGACGCTGTTGCTGACCCGGGAGCGGGCGCTGCTGTCGCTGCCGGACGACCTGCCGCCGGATGACTCGGGGGAGCACCTGATCGCCCCGGACGTCACCCAGGTGCCGGTGTCGGCCGGGGCGGACACCGCGCTGGCGGCGGCGGCCGCGGCCGGGCGGCTGGGGGTGCGGGACCTGGCGGTGGAGGAGCACGACCTGACCGTCACCCGGCACCGGGCGGTGGCCGGCCTGGTGGAGGGGGCCCGGCTGGCGGACCTCGGCCAGGTGGTGGAGCGGCTGCGGGTGGTGAAGGACGAGCACGAGATCGCCGATCTGCGGATCGCCGCCGAGATCGCCGACCAGGCGCTCGGTGAGCTGCTGGAGTCGATCCTGGTCGGCCGGACCGAGCGGCACCTGGCGATGGAGCTGGAGCGCCGGATGATCGACCACGGCGCCGACCGGGCGGCCTTCCCGGTCTCGGTCGGCACCGGCGGCCACTCCGGCCAGCCCGCCCACCAGCCGACCGACCGCCGGGTGGAGGAGGGTGACTTCCTCACCGTGGTGATGGGCGCCCAGTACCGCGGCTACCGCGTCTCGACCGCCCGGACCTTCGTGATCGGCGCCACTCCCGCGCCCTGGCAGGTCGAGCTGCACCGGCTGGTCTTCCGCGCCCAGCGGGCCGGTCGGGAGGCGCTCGGGCCGGGCGTCGAGCAGTGCGTACCCGACCGGGTCGCCCGGCAGGTCCTGGAGGCGGCGGGCCACACCGAGGCCTCGCCGCACCCGGTGGGCCACGGCATCGGGCTGGAGATCAGGGAGGCGCCGCGCCTCGGTCCGTCGGACATGGGTAAACTGGACAGCCGCGTGCCGGTCACCGTCGGCCCAGGGGTCCACCTCCCGGGCAAGGGCGGGGTCCGGATCGAGGACACGCTCGTCGTGCGCCCCCTCGAAGAGGGCGGGCCCGAGCTGCTCACCATCACCACCAAGGAGCTCCTCGCCCTGTGACGGCGGCCCCCGAGGGCCGTCGGCGGCAGGACGCGAACCCTTGGTTCCTTGACAGCTATATCCAGGAGTAAGTGCGCCCGTGGCTTCCACGAACGATCTCAAGAACGGCATGGTCCTCAAGCTGGAGGGCGGCAAGCTCTGGTCCGTCGTCGAGTTCCAGCACGTCAAGCCCGGCAAGGGCCCGGCCTTCGTCCGGACCAAGCTCAAGGAGGTCCTGACGGGCAAGGTCGTCGACAAGACCTTCAACGCCGGCACCAAGGTCGAGACCGCCAACGTCGACAAGCGCGGCATGCAGTTCTCGTACAAGGACGGCGAGAACTTCGTGTTCATGGACATGGACACCTACGACCAGCTGACGGTCGAGCCGGCCGTCGTCGGCGACGCCGCCAAGTACCTGCTGGAGGGCTTCGAGGCCCTGGTCGCCACCAACGAGGGCGCCGTCCTGTACATCGAGCTCCCGGCCGCCGTCGAGCTGACCATCGAGCACACCGAGCCGGGCGTCCAGGGCGACCGCTCCACCGGTGGCACCAAGCCGGCCACCCTGGAGACCGGTGCCGAGATCCAGGTGCCGCTGTTCGTCGTCACCGGCGAGAAGGTCAAGGTCGACACCCGCGACGGCAGCTACCTCGGCCGGGTGAAGTAAGTCCGTGTCGGCCGCACGTAGCAAGGCCCGCACCCGGGCCTTCCAGATCCTCTTCGAGGCCGACCACCGCGGGGTCGACCCGCAGCAGGTCCTCGCCGACTGGGTCGCCCGCGCCCGCGAGCCCAAGCCCGACGAGGGCACCCCGCAGGTCGGCGAGTACACGATGGAGCTGATCGAGGGGTACGTCCAGCACGCCCGTCGCATCGACGACCTCATCGAGCAGTACGCGGTCGGCTGGACGCTCGACCGGATGCCGATCGTGGACCGCAACGTCCTGCGGCTCGGCGCGTACGAGCTGATCTGGGAGGACGGCGTCCCGGACGCGGTCGTCCTGGACGAGGCCGTCGAGATCGCCAAGGAGTTCTCCACGGACGACTCCCCGGCCTTCGTCAACGGCATGCTCGCCCGCTTCCTGGAGCTGAAGCCGAGCATCCGCCGGTAGCGTTGACGCCTTGTGGAACGGCCGTCGGAACCGAGAACCTCGGTTCCGACGGCCGTTCCGCGTTTCCCCCGGCGATCGCAAGGTGCACCCGGCAGGCGTAAGGTGGGGCCCTACTCGTCAGTAACTTGAGCCAGTGACGTGAAGGGCAGGGCACCTCCATGACCACCGCGACCCGCAGCGAGTTCGACCAGGGCATCGCGCTGACCAGACACCCCGAGGAGGCCGGCCGCTACGAGGCCGAGCTCGGCGCCGGCTGGCAGATCGGCGGCGGGGTCAACGGCGGGCTGCTGCTCGCCGTGGCCGGACACGCGCTGTCGCTGGAGCACGGCCAGCACCCGGACCCGGTGTCGATCAGCGGTTACTACCTGTCCGCCTCCACCCCCGGCCCGGCCACCGTCCGCACCGAGGTGCTGCGCACCGGCCGCGGCCTGTCCACCGGCACCGCCTCGCTCAGCCAGGACGGCGTCGAGCGCCTGCGCGTGGTGGCCAGCCACGGCGACCTGGCCACCGTCGAGGGCGAGGTGCGCACCAGTGCCACTGCGCCGCAGCTGCCGCCGCCGGACCAGTGCATCGGCGTCGAGCACGCGCCCAAGCAGCTGATCGAGCAGGCGGCCCTGCTGGAGCGCTTCGACCTGCGGCTCGACCCGGCCACCGTCGGCTGGGCGCTCGGACAGCCCTCCGGCCGGGGCCGGATCCAGGGCTGGTTCCGGCTCGCCGACGGCCGCGAGCCCGACCCGCTGCTGCTCCTGCTGGTCGCCGACGCGCTGCCGCCGGTCACCTTCGACCTCGGCCTGCCCGGCTGGGCCCCGACCATCGAGCTGACCGTCCACCTGCGGGCCAAGCCCGCCCCGGGCTGGCTGCGGGTCGTCCACGCCACCCGCAACCTCGCCGGCGGCTACTTCGAGGAGGACGCCGAGATCTGGGACGAGGCCGGCCGCCTGGTCGCCCAGTCCCGCCAGCTGGCCCGGGCGCCGCGTCCCGCCTGAGGCCAGGCGGTGATCACGGCTCCTATTACCGGTGGTTACATTCCTGTGACACGCCGTACGTGTGTGGCGCGCGGAACTGGGGAGTAACACGGTCAGCGGCGAGCCCCGCCGCTGACCGTCACCGCCCGACGGCCGCCCGCCGACGCCAGGAGCCTCCGATGACCAGCCGCAAGGGCCGCGCCCGCCGCAACTCCGACTGCACCGCCGGCGGCCCGCGCCCCGCGTTGCGGGCGCCGCACCGGCCGCACCGGCCGCGGCGGGTCGAGGGGGCCGAGCAGGCGTTCGTCATCGGGGTGCTCACCAACGCCGCGGACTTCGCGCAGGCCCGTGACTGGGGGGTCAGCGACGCCCCCGACCACGAGCGCTACCTGGCCGACACCGCCGAGCTGCTGGCCGACGCCCTGGAGCGCTTCGAGACCGTCCGGGCCAGGATGTTCCACCCGCGGGACTTCGAGGAGTTCTGCCTGCTGCACGGCCTGGACCCGGCCGAGCCGGCCGCCCGCGACCGCTACCTGGTCAACCCGCCGCTGCAGACCCAGCTGCTGGCCTACCAGGGCGAGGAGCTGGCCGGGGACTTCGTGCCGCGGCTGGTCCGGGCCCGGGAGAACGGGCTGACGCTCTGCCACGCAGACCTGCTGCTGGACGGCGGACTGCTCGGGACCGCGGGCCCGGCGGAGCCGGACGAGGAGCACGCGCGCTGGGTGCGCGCCGCCCACCAGCGCGGGAGCGAGGTGTTCCGCCGGATGCTGGTCGGCGCGGGCGCCGGGGTGTACGAGTTGCGGCTGCGGGTGGACGCGCCGGGCGGGCCGCTGACCGCGGCGGCCCGGGTGCTTCAGTGGGAGGACGGCGTGGTGCGGATCAACGACGAGGAGCTGGAGCTGGTCTGCGCGGTGCTGTGCGCCGGGCTGGCGCTGGAGCTGCCGGCCGTCGCGGTGCTGCACGGCTCCCAGGGCTCGGCGGCCTCCTGCGGCGCCCGCGGCGGAGCCGCTGATGAACACTTCCTGCCGGCCGCCTGGGCCTGGTCGAGCAGTGGCCCGGACTGGGCGCCGGCCGCCCGGCCGGTGCGACTGGACGGGGTGGCGGCACAGCCGGGCTACAGCCTGGGGACGGCCTGCTGAACCCCCTGCCGCCGAGCCGAAGGGCGCGCCGGCGCCGAAAGTGAGGAGCGACAAGCGACCGACGGAGGAGCAAGCGCCGGAGCGACGGCCGTCGGCGCCGGGTCGGAGTGCCCGGAGGCGAGGTGGCGATCGCAGCCGCGGCGCGGCCCCCGGATCCCGGGAACCGCGCCGTGACGTTTCTGCCTGCTACTGCTGGTCTGCGAGCCTCAGCTCGCGTCCTCCTCGCGCACCGCACGGCGCGCGTCGGGGTTGAGCACACCCCAGGAGATCAGCTGCTCGGTGAGGATCGACGGCGACTGGTCGTAGATCACGGCCAGAGTGCGCAGGTCGTCCTGGCGGATCGAGAGGACCTTGCCGTTGTAGTCGCCGCGCTGGCTCTGGATGGTCGCCGCGTAGCGCTGCAGCGGACCGGCCTTCTCGGACGGGACCTGGGTCAGTCTCTCCAGGTCGAGGACCAGGCGCGGCGGCGGCTCGGCCGCGCCGCCCGGGGTACCGCCGGGCAGGAGCTCCTGCACCGGAACGCCGTAGAACTCGGCGAGCTCGGCCAGCCGCTGCACGGTGACCGCACGGTCGCCGCGCTCGTACGAGCCGACGACGACTGCCTTCCAGCGCCCCTGGGACTTCTCCTCGACACCGTGCAGGGAGAGCCCCTGCTGAGTGCGGATCGCTCGGAGCTTGCCTCCGAGCTGCTTCGCGTAGTCGCTGGACATTGATCTCCCCGGACGAGATTGCTTCGCGTTCAGTGGTGGGTCACGGGCGATTGCCGGCGTCGCTACCGGTGGGTTCGACGCCCGTCTCGTAACTCACTGTGAGGTTACGTAGAGTAAGGTAGTTGCGTCAAGCCGAATGGGGCAGTCGTGCGAATGGCTCCCATCGTCGGCGCGTCCGGTGCGTTAACCCGGGGAAGCGGAATGATGGAGGTCCATTTGCCTCTCGGCGCGCTGATAGGATGACCCGAAGCCCGCGCCCGGTCGGCGGGGGCAGATTCCCAGACATCCTTTAAGGCCCGTCCCGTGAGGCGGGGAAGGAGGTCCGCTTCGGCATGACCACACACCAGGAACCCACGCCGCGGCCGCCGCACCAGGTGCTGGACGGCACGGACATCGCCCGGGTCATCACCCGGATAGCGCACGAGATCGTCGAGCGCGCCAAGGGCGCGGAGGACGTCGTGCTGCTCGGCATCCACACCCGGGGAGTGCACCTCGCCCGCCGCCTGCACGGCCGGCTGGCCCAGATCACCGGGAGCGAGATCCCGCTGGGCACCCTGGACATCACCATGTACCGGGACGACCTGCGGCTGAAGCCCGCCCGCGCCCTGGAGCACACCGAGATCCCGCCCGGCGGCATCGACGGCAAGCTCGTCATCCTCGTCGACGACGTGCTCTTCTCCGGCCGCACCATCCGCGCCGCGCTCGACGCGCTGAACGACATCGGCCGTCCGCGCGCCGTGCAGCTCGCCGTCCTGGTCGACCGCGGCCACCGCGAGCTGCCGATCCGGGCCGACTACGTGGGCAAGAACCTCCCCACCTCGCTGCGCGAGGCCGTGCAGGTCCGCCTCGCCGACACCGACGGCGTGGACGCCGTCCTGGTCGGCGACCGCGACTACACCGCCCGCAGCTCGCAGGCCCTGGCCTCCCAGCCCACCGAACCGCACCTCCCGGAGTAACCCGCGTGAAGCGCCACCTCGTCTCCGCCGCCGATCTCAGCCGCGACGACGCGCTGCTGATCCTGGACACCGCCGAGGAGCTGGCCCAGCTCTCCGGCCGGGCCGTCAAGAAGCTGCCCACGCTGCGCGGTCGCACCGTCGTCAACCTCTTCTTCGAGGACTCCACCCGCACCAAGACCTCCTTCGAGGTCGCCGAGAAGCGGCTGTCCGCGGACGTCATCAACTTCTCCGCCAAGGGCTCGTCGGTCTCCAAGGGCGAGAGCCTCAAGGACACCGCGCTGACCCTGCAGGCGATGGGGGCCGACGCGGTCGTCATCCGCCACCACGCCTCGGGCGCGCCGGCCCGGCTGGCCCAGTCCGACTGGCTGCACGGCAGTGTGATCAACGCCGGTGACGGCACCCACGAGCACCCCACCCAGGCGCTGCTCGACGCCTTCACCATGCGCCGCCACCTCAACGCCGGCCTCGGCAACGACCTTTCGGGCCGCCGGGTCACGATCGTCGGTGACGTCCTGCACAGCCGGGTCGCCCGCTCCAACGTGCACCTGCTGACCACCCTCGGCGCCCAGGTGACCTTCGTCGCCCCGCCGACCCTGCTGCCCATCGGCATCGAACCCAACCCCGATACCGGCGCAGCCGGGTGGCCCTGCGAGGTCAGCTACGACCTGGACAGCGTGCTGCCCAAGACCGACGCGCTGATGATGCTGCGGGTCCAGCGCGAGCGGATGAACGCCGCGTTCTTCCCGACCGAGCGCGAGTACAGCCGCCGCTACGGCATGAACGGCAGCCGGATGGCCCAGCTGCCCGAGCACGCCATAGTGATGCACCCCGGCCCGATGGTCCGCGGCATGGAGATCACCGCCGAGGTCGCCGACTCGCCGCGCTGCACCGTGGTCGAGCAGGTCGCCAACGGCGTCTCCGTCCGGATGGCCGTCCTCTACCTGCTGCTCGGCGGAGCCACCCTCGCCGACACCGCCGCCCGCACCGACTCCGTGGAGACCGTCCAGTGAACGAGCGCAGTGAGCGAACCAACGACATGGTCAGCTACCTGATCCGCAACGCCAGGATCCTGGGCGGCGCCCCGCAGGACCTCCACCTCGCCGACGGTGTCATCCAGGCGATCGGCACCGGCCTGGCGGTCGACGCGGACATCGAGATCGACGCCACCGGCATGATCGTCCTGCCCGGCCTGGTCGACCTGCACACCCACCTGCGCGAGCCCGGCCGCGAGGACGCCGAGACCGTGCTCACCGGCACCCAGGCCGCCGCGATGGGCGGCTTCACCGCCGTGCACGCGATGGCCAACACCACCCCGGTGGCCGACACCGCCGGTGTCGTCGAGCAGGTCTGGCGGCTCGGCCAGGAGGCCGGCTACTGCGACGTGCAGCCGGTCGGCGCCGTCACCGTCGGCCTGGAGGGCAAGAAGCTCGCCGAGCTCGGCGCGATGCACGAGTCCGCCGCGAACGTCCGGGTCTTCTCCGACGACGGCAAGTGCGTGGACGACGCGGTGCTGATGCGTCGCGCCCTGGAGTACGTCAAGGCCTTCGACGGCGTCGTCGCCCAGCACGCCCAGGAGCCGCGGCTGACCGAGGGCGCCCAGATGAACGAGGGCCAGGTCTCCGGCGAGCTCGGGCTCGGCGGCTGGCCGGCCGTCGCCGAGGAGTCGATCATCGCCCGCGACGTGCTGCTCGCCGCGCACGTCGGCTCCCGCCTGCACGTCTGCCACCTCTCCACGGCCGGCTCGGTGGAGATCGTCCGCTGGGCCAAGTCCAAGGGCTGGGACGTCACCGCCGAGGTCACCCCGCACCACCTGCTGCTCACCGACGAGCTGGTCCGCTCCTACGACCCGGTGTACAAGGTGAACCCGCCGCTGCGCACCGCCGAGGACGTCCAGGCGCTGCGCAAGGCGCTCGCCGACGGCACCATCGACGCCGTCGCCACCGACCACGCGCCGCACCCGGCCGAGGACAAGGACTGCGAGTGGGCCGTGGCCGCGATGGGCATGGTCGGTCTGGAGACCGCGCTGTCGGTCGTGCAGCAGACCATGGTCGACACCGGCCTGCTGAACTGGGAGGGCGTCGCGGACCGGATGTCCCACCGCCCGGCCCGGATCGGCCGTCTCACCGGCCACGGCCGGCCGATCTCGGTGGGTGAGCCCGCCAACCTGGTGCTCTTCGATCCCGCGTACCGTGGTGCCGTGAACCCCGAGAGCTTCGCCACCCGCAGCCGCAACACCCCCTACAAGGGCATGGACCTGCCCGGACGGGTGCACGCCACCTTCCTGCGCGGGCGCGCCACCGTGCTGGCCGGCGAGCTGGCCGAGCAGGGTGGCCTGGAGTGATGGACTACGCCACGCTCGCCAGGGAGCAGGCGAAGGTCACCAACTGGCCGGGGTACATCGGCTGGTCGATCGGGCTGCTGATCATCATCGCCCTGGTCTACTGGCTGATGCGCCAGGGCTGGAACTGGCGGCGCACCCTGCAGTCCGGGATCCCGCCGCTGCCTGCCGTGCCGGCCCGCGCCGGGCGGACCATCCTGGAGACCAGCGGCCGGTACCACGGCACCACCACCGCCGGGAACTGGCTGGACCGGGTCGTCGCGCACGGCCTGGGCACCCGCAGCCGGGCCGACCTCACCCTCGGCGAGGACGGCCTGCTGGTCCAGCGCCCCGGCGACGTCGACCTCTGGATCCCGGCCGAGCACCTGACCGGTGCCCGTACGGACTCCGGGATCGCCGGCAAGGTCGTCCCCTCCGGGCTGCTCGTCGTCAGCTGGACGCACGAGGGCACCGAGCTGGACTCCGGCTTCCGGGCCGACCACCCCGACGAGCACGCCGCCTGGGTCGAGGCGATCGCTCAACTCGCAACACGTACGAAGACGAAGAAGACGGAAGAGGCCGCGTCATGACCGCACCTGCCCCCACCACCACGCGCCAACGGCGGGAGCGCATCCCCGCCGTGCTCGTCCTGGAGGACGGCCGGACCTTCCGCGGCCAGGCGTACGGCGCGACCGGCGAGACCTTCGGCGAGGCGGTCTTCAACACCGGCATGTCCGGCTACCAGGAGACCCTGACCGACCCGTCGTACCACCGCCAGGTGGTCGTGATGACCGCCCCGCAGATCGGCAACACCGGCTGGAACGACGAGGACGACGAGTCCAAGCAGATCTGGGTCGCCGGCTACGTCGTGCGCGACCCCGCCCGGGTGGCGTCCAACTGGCGCTCCCGCCGTTCGCTGGACGAGGAGCTCGCCCGCCAGGGCGTCGTCGGCATCAGCGGCATCGACACCCGCGCGCTGACCCGCCACCTGCGCGAGCGCGGCGCGATGCGCTGCGGCATCTTCTCCGGCGAGGCGCTGGCCGACCAGGCCGCCCTGCTCGCCCGGGTGCAGCAGTCGCCCGAGATGAAGGGCGCCGACCTGTGCGCGGAGGTCGCCACCACCGAGCCGTACATCGTCCCCGCCGTCGGTGAGAAGAGGTTCACCGTCGCCGCGCTGGACCTCGGCATCAAGGCGATGACCCCGCAGCGGATGGCCGAGCGCGGCATCGAGGTGCACGTGCTGCCGGCGAACTCCACCCTCGAGGACGTCTACGCGGTCAACCCGGACGGCGTCTTCTTCTCCAACGGCCCGGGCGACCCGGCCACCGCCGACCACCAGGTCGCCGTGGCGCAGGGCGTGCTGGAGCGCAAGACGCCGTTCTTCGGGATCTGCTTCGGCAACCAGATCCTCGGCCGTGCCCTGGGCTTCGGCACCTACAAGCTCAAGTACGGCCACCGCGGCATCAACCAGCCCGTGCAGGACCGCACCACCGGCAAGGTCGAGGTGACCGCCCACAACCACGGCTTCGCCGTGAACGCGCCGCTGGACAAGGTGAGCGACACCCCCTACGGGCGGGTCGAGGTCTCCCACGTCTGCCTCAACGACGACGTGGTCGAGGGCCTGCAGGCGCTCGACGTGCCCGCCTTCAGCGTGCAGTACCACCCCGAAGCGGCCGCCGGCCCGCACGACGCCGCCTACCTGTTCGACCGCTTCGTGAAGCTCATGGAGGGCCAGCGTGCCTAAGCGCACTGACATCAAGTCCGTCCTGGTGATCGGGTCCGGCCCGATCGTCATCGGCCAGGCCGCCGAGTTCGACTACTCGGGCACCCAGGCCTGCCGCGTCCTCAAGGCCGAAGGCCTGCGGGTCGTGCTGGTCAACTCCAACCCGGCCACCATCATGACCGACCCGGAGATCGCCGACGCCACCTACGTCGAGCCGATCACCCCGGAGTTCGTCGAGAAGATCATCGCCAAGGAGCGCCCCGACGCGCTGCTGCCGACCCTCGGCGGCCAGACCGCGCTCAACACCGCGATCTCGCTGCACGAGGCGGGCACGCTGGAGAAGTACGGCGTCGAGCTGATCGGCGCCGACGTCGTGGCGATCAACAAGGGCGAGGACCGCGACCTGTTCAAGGGCGTCGTCGAGGCCGTCAAGGCCAAGATCGGGTACGGCGAGTCCGCCCGCTCGGTCATCTGCCACACCATGGACGAGGTGCTGGCCGGCGTCGACCAGCTCGGCGGCTACCCGGTCGTGGTGCGCCCCTCCTTCACCATGGGCGGCGCCGGCTCCGGCTTCGCCCACAACGAGGAGGACCTGCGCCGCATCGCCGGCCAGGGCCTGGCCCTCTCGCCGACCACCGAGGTGCTCCTGGAGGAGTCCATCCTCGGCTGGAAGGAGTACGAGCTGGAGCTGATGCGCGACAAGAACGACAACGTCGTGGTCGTCTGCTCCATCGAGAACTTCGACCCGATGGGCGTGCACACCGGTGACTCGATCACCGTCGCCCCGGCGATGACGCTCACCGACCGCGAGTACCAGATCCTGCGCGACATCGGCATCGCCGTCATCCGCGAGGTCGGCGTCGACACCGGCGGCTGCAACATCCAGTTCGCCGTCAACCCCGACGACGGCCGGGTCATCGTCATCGAGATGAACCCGCGCGTCTCCCGCTCCTCGGCGCTCGCCTCCAAGGCCACCGGCTTCCCGATCGCCAAGATCGCCGCCAAGCTGGCCGTCGGCTACACCCTGGACGAGATCCCCAACGACATCACCGAGGAGACCCCGGCCTCCTTCGAGCCGACCCTCGACTACGTCGTGGTCAAGGTGCCGCGGTTCGCGTTCGAGAAGTTCCCGAGCGCCGACGCGACGCTGACCACCACCATGAAGTCCGTCGGCGAGGCCATGGCGCTCGGCCGCAACTTCCCCGAGGCGCTGCAGAAGGCGCTGCGCTCGCTGGAGAAGAAGGGCTCCCAGTTCAGCTGGACCGGCCCGCTGGGTGACAAGTCCGCGCTGCTGGCCAAGGCCACCGTGCCGACCGACGGCCGGATCAACACCGTGATGGACGCGATCCGGGCCGGCGCCACCCCGGAGGAGGTGTTCGAGGCCACCAAGATCGACCCGTGGTTCGTCGACCAGCTCTTCCTGCTGGACGAGATCGCCGGCGAGCTGGCCGAGGCCGCCGAGCTCACCCCCGAGCTGCTGCGCCACGCCAAGCGGCACGGCTTCTCCGACCAGCAGATCGGCGAGATCCGCGGCCTGAAGCCGGACGTCGTCCGCGAGGTGCGCCACGCGCTCGGCATCCGCCCGGTGTTCAAGACCGTCGACACCTGCGCCGCCGAGTTCGCCGCCAAGACCCCGTACTTCTACTCCTCGTACGACGAGGAGAGCGAGGTCGCCCCGCGCACCAAGCCGGCCGTGATCATCCTCGGCTCGGGCCCGAACCGCATCGGCCAGGGCATCGAGTTCGACTACTCCTGCGTGCACGCCTCCTTCGCGCTGGCCGACGCCGGGTACGAGACCGTCATGGTCAACTGCAACCCGGAGACCGTCTCCACCGACTACGACACCTCCGACCGGCTCTACTTCGAGCCGCTCACCCTGGAGGACGTGCTGGAGATCGTCCACGCCGAGCAGCAGGCCGGCCCGCTGGCCGGTGTGATCGTCCAGCTCGGCGGCCAGACCCCGCTCGGCCTGGCCCAGGCGCTCAAGGACAACGGCGTGCCGATCGTCGGCACCCAGCCCGAGGCGATCGACCTCGCCGAGGAGCGCGGCGCCTTCGGCCGGGTGCTGCGCGACGCGGGCCTGCCCGCGCCCAAGCACGGCACCGCCTTCTCCTTCGAGGAGGCCAAGGCGATCGCCGACGAGATCGGCTACCCGGTGCTCGCCCGCCCGTCCTACGTGCTCGGCGGCCGCGGCATGGAGATCGTCTACGACGAGGCCTCGCTCGCCTCCTACCTGGAGCGGCACGCCGGTCTGATCTCCGAGCACCCGGTGCTGATCGACCGCTTCCTGGACGACGCGGTGGAGATCGACGTCGACGCGCTCTACGACGGCACCGAGCTCTACCTCGGCGGCGTCATGGAGCACATCGAGGAGGCCGGCATCCACTCCGGTGACTCCGCCTGCGCGCTGCCCCCGATCACCCTCGGCGGCTACGACATCAAGCGCCTGCGCACCTCCACGGAGGCCATCGCGCGCGGTGTCGGCGTCCGCGGTCTGATCAACATCCAGTTCGCGATGGCCGGGGACATCCTCTACGTGCTCGAGGCCAACCCGCGCGCCTCCCGCACCGTCCCGTTCACCTCCAAGGCGACCGCGGTGCCGCTGGCCAAGGCCGCCGCCCGGATCTCGCTCGGCGCCACCATCGCCGAGCTGCGCGCCGAGGGCCTGCTCCCGGCCGAGGGCGACGGCGGCACCCTGCCGGCCGACGCGCCGATCGCGGTCAAGGAGGCCGTGATGCCGTGGAGCCGCTTCCGCGACATCCACGGCCGCGGCGTGGACACCGTGCTCGGCCCGGAGATGCGCTCGACCGGTGAGGTCATGGGCATCGACAAGGTCTTCGGCACCGCGTACGCCAAGGCCCAGGCCGGCGCGTACGGCGCGCTGCCGACCCGGGGCAAGGTCTTCGTCTCGGTCGCCAACCGGGACAAGCGCAACCTGGTCTTCCCGGCCCGGGCGCTGGTCGGCCTCGGCTTCGAGGTGCTCGCCACCGCCGGCACCGCCGAGGTGCTGCACCGCGGCGGCATCCCGTCCACGCTGGTGCGCAAGCACAGCGAGGGCGAGGGCCCGAACGGCGAGCGGACCATCGTCCAGCTGATCCACGACGGCGAGGTCGACCTGATCATCAACACGCCGTACGGCACCGGCGGTCGCCTCGACGGCTACGAGATCCGCACCGCGGCGGTCTCCCGCGGGGTGCCGTGCCTGACCACCGTCCAGGCGATGGGCGCGGCGGTCCAGGGCATGGACGCGCTGCTGCGCGACGAGGTCGGAGTGATGTCGCTCCAGGAGCACGCCGAGCTGATCAACGCCGGCCGCAAGTAGCACCACCGCAGTGGGGGGCACCGGAGCCAGTCGGGTGCCCCCCATTCTCATGTCCCGCCCGTCGCCCGCCGCCACCCCTCTTTCGACGGGCTGCGCCCGCGCCTTGAATTCCTGCCCGCGTTCCGGGAGTTGACCCCCTTGTACAAGCTTCTGTTCGACCTCGTCTTCAAGAAGATGGACCCCGAGAAGGCCCACCACCTCGCCTTCTTCTGGATCCGGCTCGCCTCCTCCGTCCCCGGCCTGCGCACCCTGGTGCGGCTGGTCCTCGCCCCGCGCGACCGGGCGCTGCGGACCCGGGCCCTCGGCCTGGACCTGCCCGGCCCGTTCGGGCTCGCGGCCGGCTTCGACAAGAACGGCGTCGGCATCGACGGCCTGGCCATGCTCGGCTTCGACTACGTCGAGATCGGCACCATCACCGGCGAGCCCCAGCCCGGCAACCCCACGCCCCGGCTGTTCCGCCTGGTCGAGGACCGCGCGCTGATCAACCGGATGGGCTTCAACAACCAGGGCTCGGCCCGGGTCGCCGCCCGGCTGGCCGCCCGCCCGCACACCAGCTCCACCCCGGTGATCGGCGTCAACATCGGCAAGACCAAGGTGGTCGAGGAGGCCGACGCCGTCGCCGACTACGTCAAGTCGACCGAGCGGCTGGCCAAGTACGCCGACTACCTGGTGGTCAACGTCAGCTCGCCGAACACCCCCGGACTGCGCAACCTCCAGGCCGTCGACCACCTGCGCCCGCTGCTCGCGGCCGTGCGCGAGGCCGCCGACCGCACCACCGCGCACCACGTGCCGCTGCTGGTCAAGATCGCCCCCGACCTGGCCGACGAGGACGTCGACGCGGTCGCCGACCTCGCCCTGGAGCTGCGGCTGGACGGCATCATCGCCACCAACACCACGATCGGCCGCGAGGGCCTGCGGGCCGACGCGAAGCGGGTCGAGGAGATCGGCATGGGCGGCCTGTCCGGCGCCCCGCTCAAGGCCCGTGCCCTGGAGGTGCTGCAGCGGCTGCGCGCCCGCACCGAGGGCCGGCTGACGCTGGTCTCGGTCGGCGGTGTGGAGACCGCCGAGGACGCCTGGCAGCGGATCATCCACGGCGCCGACCTGGTGCAGGGCTACAGCGCCTTCATCTACGAGGGTCCGTTCTGGTGCCGCCGGATCCACCGGGGCCTGTCCGCCCGGGTCCGCGCGGGGGGCTTCCGCGACCTCGCGGCGGCCGTCGGCAGCGCCGTCCGCGGTTCCTGAACCGCCCGCACCACCCCCGGAACGCCCGCACGACCCGGGAACGCCTTGCATGACCCCCGGGAACGCCCGCACGGCCCCGGGAACCCCCCGCGTGCCCCCCGGGAACGCCCGCACGACCCTCGGAAAGGACGACATGACCCTCGCCCCGTTCGGCGCCCGGCTGCGCCAGGCCCTCGACACCCGCGGCCAGCTCTGCGTCGGCATCGACCCGCACGCCTCCCTGCTCTCCGCCTGGGGGCTCGGCGACGACCTCGCCGGACTGGAGACCTTCAGCCGCACCGTGGTGGAGGCCCTGGCCGACCGGGTGGCCGTGCTCAAGCCGCAGGCCGCCTTCTTCGAGCGCTTCGGCAGCAAGGGCGTCGCGGTGCTGGAGAAGACCGTCGAGGAGGCCCGGGCGGCTGGCGCGCTGGTCCTGATGGACGCCAAGCGCGGCGACATCGGCTCCACCATGGCCGCCTACGCGGAGGCCTTCCTGGCGCCCACCAGCCCGCTGTTCTCGGACGCCGTCACGGTCAGCCCGTACCTGGGCTTCGGCTCGCTGCGCCCGGCCCTGGACCTGGCCCGCGAGCAGGGCTGCGGGGTGTTCGCGCTGGCGCTCACCTCCAACCCGGAGGGCGCCGAGGTGCAGCGCGCGGTCGGTGCGGACGGCGAGCCGGTCGCGGCGGCGGTGCTGCGGCAGCTGGCGGCCGAGAACGCGGACGCCGCGCCGCTGGGCTCCTTCGGCGCGGTGGTCGGCGCGACGCTGGCCGACGCGGGCGTGGACCTGGCCATCAACGGCCCGCTGCTGGCCCCCGGGATCGGCGCTCAGGGCGCGACCATGGCGGACCTGCCGCGGGTGTTCGGCGCCTCGGTGATCAACGTGGTGCCGAGCGTCAGCCGGGACGTGCTCAAGCACGGGCCGTCGGTGCCGGCGCTGAGGGAGGCCGCGGAGCGCTTCGTCGGGGAGTTCGCCGACGCCGTCAAGTAGCGGAGGGCGTCCGGCCGGTAGCCGTTCGGTGAGCGCGCGGTGACCGTGCGCAGTGTCCGCAGGACGGCGGCGCGGCACGGGAGTTGACGTGAGCGCCGTCACATCGGGCCCGTCAAAGTTTCGCAATCGCGGTCATTTTGCCCTGGAAAGTCCTGGTCGGCCTTGGCTGACCAGGACTTTTCGTGTTCTTTTCCTGACGTGGCGCCGCAATGCGGGTAGTGTCCGGCGATAGGTCATCGGAGAGCCGCGAATCCCGTAGCTCCCGCAGGTCAGGGCCCTGTGGTTCCCCATTGGGCTCCCCTTGCGGACGGTGTCCTCGGTACCAAACCAGTCATAGCTCAATCCCTTCCTTCCACACCCTGAGGTGAACGGCGTGGCTCTTCCGCCCCTTACCCCTGAACAGCGCACCGCCGCGCTCGCCAAGGCCGCCGAGGCTCGCCGGGAGCGCGCCGAGGTCAAGAACCGGCTCAAGCACTCCGGCGCCTCCCTGCACGAGGTGATCAAGGCCGGCAAGAACGACAACGACGTCATCGGCAAGATGAAGGTGTCGGCCCTGCTGGAGTCCCTTCCGGGCGTCGGCAAGGTCCGTGCCAAGCAGATCATGGAGCGCCTCGGCATCAGCGAGAGCCGCCGTGTCCGCGGTCTCGGCACGAACCAGATCGCCTCCCTGGAGCGGGAGTTCGGCGGTGGCGCCGCCTGACCGTGCCCCCGTGGTCCCGGGATCGTCCGCGATCCGGGATAATCGGTGCATGAGTGAGCGTCCGCGGCTGACCGTGCTCTCCGGCCCCTCGGGGGTCGGCAAGAGCACGGTCGTCGCTCATATGAGGAAGATGTACCCCGAGGTCTGGCTCTCGGTGTCGGCCACCACCCGGCACCCGAGGCCCGGCGAGAAGAACGGGGTCCAGTACCACTTCGTCGACAACGACGAGTTCGACAAGCTGGTCGCCAACGGCGAGCTGCTGGAGTGGGCCGAGTTCGCCGGGAACCGTTACGGCACCCCGCGCGCGGCCGTGCTGGAGAAGCTGGAGCGTGGCGAGCCCGTCCTGCTGGAGATCGATCTGCAGGGCGCCCGCCAGGTGCGCGAGTCGATGCCGGACGCCCAGCTGGTCTTCCTGGCCCCGCCGAGCTGGGACGAGCTGGTCCGTCGGCTGACCGGCCGGGGCACCGAACCGCAGGACGTGATCGAACGGCGGCTGGAGGCGGCCAAGGTCGAGCTCGCGGCCGAGCCCGAGTTCGACACCACCCTTGTCAACACCTCCGTCGAGCAGGTGGCGGCCGAACTGCTAGCCTTGCTCGGTGTAGCCTGACCTGTCAGTCTTTTCCACCCTTTCGGAAGGTTTTCGCGTGTCCTCTTCCATGACCGCGCCCGAGGGCATCATCAACCCGCCGATCGACGAGCTGCTTGAGGCCACCGACTCGAAGTACAGCCTCGTGATCTACGCCGCCAAGCGCGCGCGCCAGATCAACGCGTACTACTCCCAGCTGGGCGAGGGCCTGCTGGAGTACGTCGGCCCGCTGGTCGACACCCACGTGCACGAGAAGCCGCTGTCGATCGCGCTGCGCGAGATCAACGCGGGCATGCTGACCGCCGAGGCGGTCGAGGCTGCCTGAGGCAGTCCCGTACCTTCACCGGAGGGCCCGGCGGAATCTTTCCGCCGGGCCCTCCGGCGTTCTGGGTCGGGGCCGCCGGGCCCTCCGGCGTCTGCTGTGGGTGCTTGCTGCGGGTGTTCGCTGTGAGGTGGGGCACCGTGCGGGTGGCAACTGAGGGGTCGTAGGGTGGGCGGGTCCCAGCTGCGGAGAAAGGTCGGTCCATGAGCGCGAACGCGGACGCTCCTCGCGTGGTCCTCGGCGTCAGCGGCGGGATCGCCGCCTACAAGGCGTGCGAGCTGCTGCGCCGGTTCACCGAATCCGGCCACCAGGTCACCGTGGTGCCCACCGCGGCGGCACTGCACTTCGTCGGCGAGGCCACCTGGGCCGCACTGTCCGGCCGCCCGGCCGCCACCGAGACCTGGGAGCGCGTGCACGAGGTGCCGCACGTGCGGATCGGGCAGCAGGCCGACCTGGTGGTGGTCGCCCCCGCCACCGCCGACCTGATCGCCAAGGCCGCCCACGGGCTCGCCGACGACCTGCTGACCAACACCCTGCTCACCGCCCGCTGCCCGGTCGTCGTGGCGCCCGCGATGCACACCGAGATGTGGGAGCACCCGGCCACCCGGGAGAACGTCGCCACGCTGCGCCGCCGCGGCGTGATCGTGCTGGAACCCGCCGTCGGACGGCTCACCGGCAAGGACACCGGCAAGGGGCGGCTGCCCGAGCCGACCGCGATCTTCGACGCCTGCCGGGCCGTGCTGCGCCGCGGCGGGCCGGTGCCGACCGACCTGGCCGGGCGGCACGTGGTGGTCTCGGCCGGCGGCACCCGGGAGCCGCTGGACCCGGTGCGCTTCCTCGGCAACCGCTCCTCCGGCAAGCAGGGCTACGCGCTCGCCGTGACCGCGGCGGCGCGCGGCGCGCGGGTGACCCTGATCTCGGCCAACGCCGAGCTGCCCGACCCGGCCGGGGTGGACGTGGTGCACGTCTCGACCGCGCTGGAGCTGCGCGAGGCGGCGCTGAAGGCGGCCGAGGACGCGGACGCCGTGGTGATGGCCGCGGCGGTGGCGGACTTCCGGCCCGCCGAGTACGCGACCGGCAAGATCAAGAAGGTGGAGGGGGTCGAGCCGGCGCCGGTCGCGCTGGTCCGCAACCCCGACGTGCTGGCCGAGCTGTCGGCGCACCGTCCCCGTTCGGGTCAACTGGTGGTGGGCTTCGCGGCGGAGACCGACGACGTGCTCGCCAACGGCCGCGCCAAGCTCGCCCGCAAGGGCTGCGACCTGCTGGTCGTCAACGAGGTGGGCAACGGCAAGGCCTTCGGCCAGGACGTCAACGAGGCCGTGGTGCTGGGCTCGGACGGCAGCGAGACCCCCGTACCGGTGGGCCCGAAGGAGGCGCTCGCGGACGTCGTCTGGGACCTGGTCGCAAAGCGGTTGGAACCGGGTCGGAACTGATCGGGTTCCGCTCGAGAACGGTCTTGATTTCCGGAAGCGGGTGACGTTCGGCGGAAGCAGACCGTTACACTCCAGGAATCAAGTCTTTCCGGATGTCCCCGGTTCGCCGGGGGCCTTCAGTCAGCAGCCGCTGCAACCCCAGGGAGCGCTGTGTCTCGCCGCCTGTTCACCTCGGAGTCCGTGACCGAGGGACACCCCGACAAGATCGCTGACCAGATCAGCGACACCATCCTTGACGCTCTCCTGCGGGAGGACCCGACGTCCCGGGTCGCCGTGGAGACGCTCATCACCACCGGCCAGGTGCACGTGGCCGGCGAGGTGACCACCAAGGCGTACGCGCCGATCGCCCAGCTCGTCCGGGACAAGATCCTGGAGATCGGCTACGACAGCTCCAAGAAGGGCTTCGACGGCGCCTCCTGCGGCGTGTCGGTGTCCATCGGTGCCCAGTCGCCCGACATCGCGCAGGGTGTCGACACCGCGTACGAGGCCCGGGTCGAAGGCGATGAGGACGATCTGGACAAGCAGGGGGCCGGCGACCAGGGCCTGATGTTCGGCTACGCGTCCGACGAGACGCCCGAGCTGATGCCGCTGCCGATCACCCTGGCGCACCGCCTCTCCCGCCGGCTCACCGAGGTCCGCAAGAACGGGACCATCCCGTACCTGCGCCCCGACGGCAAGACCCAGGTCACCATCGAGTACGACGGCGACAAGGCCGTCCGCCTCGACACCGTGGTCGTCTCCACCCAGCACGCCAGCGACATCGACCTCGAGTCGCTGCTCACCCCGGACATCCGCGAGTTCGTCGTGGAGCCGGAGCTGAAGGCGCTCGCCGACCAGGGCATCAAGCTGACCACCGACGGTTACCGCCTGCTGGTCAACCCGACCGGCCGCTTCGAGATCGGCGGCCCGATGGGCGACGCCGGCCTCACCGGCCGCAAGATCATCATCGACACCTACGGCGGCATGGCCCGCCACGGTGGCGGCGCCTTCTCGGGCAAGGACCCGTCCAAGGTGGACCGCTCGGCCGCGTACGCGATGCGCTGGGTGGCGAAGAACATCGTCGCCGCCGGCCTCGCCGCCCGCGCCGAGGTGCAGGTCGCGTACGCGATCGGCAAGGCCGAGCCGGTCGGCCTGTTCGTGGAGACCTTCGGCACCGAGACCGTGCCGGTCCTCACCATCCAGAAGGCCGTCTCCGAGGTCTTCGACCTGCGTCCGGCCGCGATCATCCGCGACCTGGACCTGCTGCGCCCGATCTACTCCCAGACCGCCGCGTACGGCCACTTCGGCCGTGAGCTGCCGGACTTCACCTGGGAGCGCACGGACCGGGTGGAGCAGCTGAAGGCTGCCGTCCAGGACTGACCCGTGGTGTGAAGCGGCGCCCGCCCTCGTTCGGGGGTGGGCGCCGTTTTCGCTGTGTGTGGTTTGTCGGTGTGACCTGGTAGTACTGAGAGCGATGAGCAACACAGGGGAGCCGGAGCAGCTGGCGTTCATCCGGGAGACGGTGAAGCGGGCCAAGCCCCGGACGTGGAAGGGGGCCAAGCGGGCCGAGCACCTGCCGGTGGCCCGGGTCGTGGTGGACAAGGGCGTGCTCACCATCGACAAGTTCTTCGACTACGAGGTGCCGGCCGCCATGGCCGAGGAGGCCCAACCGGGGGCCCGGGTGCGGGTGCGCTTCGGGGCGCGGGTGGTCAAGGGCCAGCGCGAGGGCGGGGAACTGCACGACGGGTTCATCGTCGCCCGGCTGGAGAAGAGCGACTTCGCCGGCCCGCTCGCCCCGCTCGCCCAGGTGCTCTCACCCGAGCCGGTGCTCTCGCCGCAGCTGCTGCGACTGTGCCGCACCGTCGCCGACCGGTACGCCGGAACCCTGGCCGACGTGCTGCAACTGGCCGTACCGCCCAGGCACGCCAAGGCCGAGGCCGAGCCCTCGCCACCGCCGCTGCCGCGCCCCCAGCCCCCGGCGCCGGGCGGCTGGCAGCGCTACCCGGCCGGACCGGACTTCCTCGCCACGCTGGCCGGCGGCGGCTCGCCGCGCGCGGTGTGGGCGGCGCTGCCCGGGCCCGGCTGGCCGTACGAGATCGCCCGGGCCGTCGCGGCGACGCTGGCGGGCGGGCGCGGCGCACTGGTCGTGCTGCCGGACCGGCGCTCGGTGGCCCGGGTCGACCAGGCGCTGACCGAACTGCTCGGACCGGGGATGCACATGGCGCTGGAGGCCGAGCTCGGCCCGCGCGAGCGCTACCGGCGCTGGCTCGCGGTCAGCCGCGGCTCGGTACACGCCGCGATCGGGACCAGGGCCACCATGTTCGCGCCGGTGCGCGACCTCGGGCTGGTCGTGGTCTGGTCCGACGGCGACAGCAGCCACAGCGACCCGCGCGCCCCGCACCCGCACGTGCGCGAGGTCGCGCTGCTGCGCGCCGCCGAGGAGGGCGCGGCGGTGCTGCTCGGCGGGCACGCGGTGACGGTGGAGGGCGCGCAGCTGGTCAGCACCGGCTGGGCGCGGCCGCTGGTCGCCGACCGCGAGACGGTCCGGCAGGTCGCCCCGAGGGTGCGCACCGTCACCGACCAGGACCAGCACCGGGACGCCGCCGCCCAGGCCGCCCGGCTCCCGTCGGTGGCGTGGGAGGCCGCTCGGGAGTCGCTGGCGGCCGGGCACCCGGTGCTCATCCAGGTGCCCCGGCGCGGCTACGTGCCCCGGCTGGCCTGCGGGCGCTGCCGCACCCCCGCCCGCTGCCGGCGCTGCGAGGGGCCGCTGGAGGCGCCCTCGGCGGACGCCGCGCTGCGGTGCGGGTGGTGCGGGGAGGTGGAGAACGACTGGCACTGCCCCGAGTGCGGCTCCTTCCGGCTACGGGCGCAGGTCGTCGGCGCCCGGCGCACGGCCGAGGAACTCGGCAAGGCCTTCCCGCGGATCCCGGTGCGGACCTCGGGACGGGACGCGGTGCTGGACACCGTGCCGGACGAGCCCTCCCTGGTGATCTCCACCCCGGGCGCCGAGCCGGTGGTCGAGGACGGCGGCGGGTACGGGGCCGTACTGCTGCTGGACGGCTGGGCGTTGCTGAGTCGGCCCGACCTCCGGGCCGGGGAGGAGACGCTGCGGCTCTGGCTGGCGGCGGCCGCGCTCTCCCGGCCGGCCGGAGAGGGCGGGACGGTGGTCGTGGTCGCCGAGCCGTCGGCCCGGCCGGTGCAGGCGCTGGTGCGCTGGGACCCGCTCGGGCACGCCGGGCTGGAACGGGACGAGCGGGCGCAGCTGCACTTCCCGCCGGTCTCCCGGATGGCCTCGGTGAGCGGAAGCCCGGCGGCCGTCGCCGATCTGCTGAACCTGATCCGGCTGCCGGAGGGCGCGGACGTGCTCGGGCCGGTGCCGGTGGCCGCGCTGCGGGGGGAGGAGCAGGAGCGGGCGCTGCTGCGGGTGGCGCCCGGGCAGGGGGCCGCGCTGGCTGCGGCGCTCAAGGCGGCGCAGATCGCGCGGATCGCGCTGCGGACGGCGGAGGCGGTGCGGGTGCGGGTGGATCCGACGGACATCGGGTAGCGGGTGGCGGGTGGCGGGCCTCGGGTGGCGGACACCGGATGGTGGTCGTCGGGTGCGGCCGTCAGGCAGTGGCCCGTCGACCGGGCCGCTGGGGCGGGGTGAGTGGGCCACCCCGCCCCGGGATGGCCCGGTTCTGGCGGGGTCGGTCAGCCGCGGAGGGGGATGCCGGTGCGGTCGGGCTGCGGGCGGTCGATGCTGCCGCTGCGGTCGATGGGGGTGCGCTCGATGGGGGTGCGCTCGATGGGGGTGCGGTCGATGGGGGTGCGCTCGATCGGGGCGCGGTCAAGGGCGGCGCGGTCCAGGCCGCCCTGGCGGGCGGCGGGGACGGTGGTGGCCAGGCCGCTGCGTTCGATGGGGGCGGGGAGCTCCTCGGAGCGGTCCGGGCGGCTGGGGCCCGGGACGGCGCCGCTGGCGGCGAGGAGCTCGCTGGTCGGGCGGCGCATGCCGTAGCGCCGGTGCACGGCCTGCTTGGTGACCCCGAGGGCGGAGCCCACCGAGTCCCAGGAGAAGCCCAGTGCCCGGTCGAACTCGACCGCCGCCGCCACCAGGGTCTCCACGCTCTCCCGCAGCTCCTGCGCCAGGCGCACGGTCGGTGCGGGCGCCCGTCCGTACACCACGAAGCCGGCCGAGGTGCTCGGACGGCGCGGACGGTAGACGTTGCCCAACTGGGCGGTGAGCGTCCGCAGCGCATCGACCTGGCGCCTCACCCGCTCGATGTCCCGCACCAGCAGGTGCAGGCTCGCCCGCGCCCGGGCGTCGTGGTTGATCTGCTCGGCCATGGCCTACGTGCCACCTTCCGTACGGTTCAGCTCGGCCGGGGCGCGGTGTCCCGTGCGCCCGGCCCCGGTCAATCTCTCTTGACCAACGCCGAAGCGGGGGCCGGGGTAACGCCGCTCGGCGACTCGGGATATGCCAGAAGCCGGTGTGGGCGTCGTCGGAGGGCGGTGCGGGCGTCGTCGGAAGCCACTGCCGGCGTCCGGGGACGGCCCGTCGGAGCGCTCGGGCGAGTTGCATAGACTTGCGGTGAACCAGTCGTTGCCCGAAAGCCCGTGCCCTCGCGGACAGGAGCCCGTACCCCGTGGCGATCCAGCCGATCCGTCTCTTCGGAGACCCCGTCCTGCGGGCCACCGCCCAGCCGGTGACCACCTTCGACAAGGAACTGCGCAACCTGGTCAGCGACCTCACCGACACCATGCTCGACGCCCCCGGCGCCGGCCTCGCCGCGCCCCAACTCGGCGTCTCGCTACGGGTGTTCACGTACCACGTGGACGGCGTCACGGGCCACCTGATCAACCCGGACCTGTCGCTCAGCGAGGACGAGCAGGAGGGCCCGGAGGGCTGCCTCTCGCTGCCCGGACTGCGCTACGACACCAAGCGCGCCTACGGCGTGGTGGCCAAGGGCTTCAACATGTACGGCGATCCGGTCACGGTCGAGGGCACCCAGCTGCTCGCCCGGTGCATCCAGCACGAGACCGACCACCTGGACGGCATCATCTTCATCGACCGGCTCGACCGGGAGCAGCGCAAGGCCGCACTGAAGGCCATCCGGGAGAGCGACTGGAGCGCCGGACCGGCACCGGTCGTCAAGATATCCCCGCACAGCACCTTCGGCTCGGCGCGCTGAGTCCGTCCTCTCCTGATCCCCGTTTGCAGAAAGGCACTTGATGCGTCTCGTCTTCGCCGGCACCCCCGAGGTCGCCGTTCCCGCGCTGGACGCGCTGATCGACTCCGACCGGCACGAGGTCGTCGCGGTGGTCACCCGCCCCGACGCCCCCGCCGGGCGCGGGCGCAAGCTGGTCGCCAGCCCCGTCGCCCAGCGCGCCGAGGAGGCCGGGATCGAGGTCCTCAAGCCGGCGAAGCCCAGCGACCCGGACTTCGTCGCCCGGCTCACCGAACTCGCCCCCGACTGCTGCCCGGTGGTCGCCTACGGCGCGCTGCTGCGCCCCGGCACCCTGGAGATCCCCAAGCACGGCTGGGTCAACCTGCACTTCTCGCTGCTGCCCGCCTGGCGCGGCGCGGCCCCCGTGCAGCACGCGGTGCTGGCCGGCGACGAGGTGACCGGCGCGTCCACCTTCCTGATCGAGCAGGGCCTGGACTCCGGCCCGGTCTACGGCGTGATCACCGAGGAGATCCGCCCGAGCGACACCAGCGGCGAACTGCTCACCCGGCTGTCGGTCTCGGGCGCCCGGCTGCTCGCGGCCACCATGGACGGCATCGAGGACGGCTCGCTGCACGCCGTGCCGCAGCCGGCCGAGGGCGTCACCCTCGCGCCGAAGATCACCGTCGAGGACGCGCGGATCGAGTGGAACCACCCGGCGCTGCGGATCGACCGGGTGGTGCGCGGCTGCGCGCCGGCGCCGGGGGCGTGGACGGAGTTCCGGGGCGAGCGGCTGAAGGTCACCGGGCCGGTCAAGCTGCTCCCGGAGTCCGCCGAGCTGGCGCCGGGCGAGGTCGCGATGGTCGGCAAGAACAGCGTGCGGGTCGGCACCGGGTCGCACGATGTTGAGCTGGGGGAGGTGCGGCCGCAGGGCAAGAAGGAGATGCGGGCGGCGGACTGGGCGCGCGGCGCGCGGCTGGAGCCCGGGGAGCGCTTCGGGCTCCCGGCCGGCGGCTCCGAGGGCTGACCGTCAGGTTTGGCGTTACCTTTGGCGTTACTGTTCGTCTGAGATCTTCTGATAACCACCCTTCTGATAACCATCGCAGCACCTTGAGGTATTCGTGAGCACGCCCGCCGGCGCCAAGCGCGCCCCCCGTCCGCACCGTCGGCCGAAGAAGGACCCGGCCCGGATCGTCGCGTTCCGGGCACTGCGCGCCGTCGACGAGCGGGACGCGTACGCCAACCTGATCCTGCCGTCCCTGCTGCGCGAGGCCGAGCAGAAGGGCATGGACCGGCGCGACGCCGCCCTCGCCACCGAGCTCGTCTACGGCACCCTGCGCCTGCAGGGCACCTATGACGCGATCATCGCCGCCTGCATCGACCGGCCGCTGAGCAAGGTCGACCCGCCGGTGCTGGACGTGCTCTCGCTCGGCGCCCACCAGCTGCTCACCACCCGCATCCCCACCCACGCGGCCGTCTCGGCGACCGTCGAGCTGGCCCGGGTGGTGCTCGGCGACGGCAAGGCCAAGTTCGTCAACGCCGTGCTGCGCCGGATCAGCGCCCACGACCTGGACGCCTGGATCGCGCAGGTCGCCCCGCCGTACGACAAGGACGCCGAGGACCACCTGGCGGTCGTGCACTCCCACCCGCGCTGGGTGGTCTCCGCGCTCTGGGACTCGCTCGGCCGCTGGCAGCCGGACGCCTCCGGACGCACCGCGATGGAGGAGCTGCTGCGGGCCGACAACGAGCGGCCCGAGGTCACCCTGGTCGCCCGGCCCGGCCGGGCCACCGTCGGCGAGCTGGCCGACGCGCTCCCCGAGGCCACGCCCGGGCGCTGGTCCCCGTTCGCGCTGCGGCTCGCCGAGGGCGGCGACCCGGGCGCGCTGACCGCCGTGCGGGAGAACCGGGCGGGCGTGCAGGACGAGGGCAGCCAGCTGGTCGCGCTGGCACTGGCCACCGCACCGCTGGAGGGTCCGGACCGGCTCTGGCTGGACGGCTGCGCCGGACCGGGCGGCAAGGCCGCGCTGCTCGGCGCGCTCGCCGCGGAGCGGGGTGCGGGGCTGGTCGCGAGCGAGAAGCAGCCGCACCGGGCCCGGCTGGTGGCGCGGGCGCTGGAGGGCAACCCCGGCCCGTACACGGTGATCGCGGCCGACGGGACGCGCCCGGCCTGGCGCTCCGGCGGCTTCGACCGGGTGCTGGTCGACGTGCCGTGCTCCGGTCTGGGCGCGCTGCGGCGCCGTCCGGAGGCGCGCTGGCGGCGCCGGCCGGCCGATGTCGCGGCCTTCGGGCCGCTCCAGCGGGACCTGCTGCGCTCGGCGATCGAGGCCACCCGGGTCGGTGGCGTGGTCGGCTACGCGACCTGCTCGCCGCACCTCGCGGAGACCCGGGCGGTCGTCGAGGACGTGCTGCGCGGCGAGGGCGGCCGGGTCGAGTGGATCGACGCGCGGCCGCTGCTGCCCGGCGTTCCGGCACTCGGGGACGGGCCGGACGTGCAGCTGTGGCCGCACCTGCACGGGACGGACGCGATGTACCTGGCGCTGCTGCGGCGGACCGCCTGAGCGGCCTGCTCGCGCCTCCGGTAGGGGCTTGAGCCTCCGGTAGGGCTTGCACCTCCCGCAGGGGGAGGCGGCAGGGTGGTGGGCATGAACGACGATGCGCTCCTCACGACCGGCCCGCTTCTCACCATCGGCGAGCTCGCCCGGCGGACCGGGCTGACGGTGAAGACCGTCCGGTTCTACTCGGACCACGGGATCGTGTCGCCGGCCGACCGCAACCCGGCCGGCCACCGGCGGTACGGCGCCGATGCTGTCGCCCGCCTGGATCTGGTGCGCACCCTGCGCGAGCTCGGGCTCGGGCTGCGGGAGGTCCGGCAGGTGCTGGAGCGCGAGCTCGGGCTGTCCGAGGTCGCGGCGGCGCACGCCGCGGCGCTGGACGTCCGGATCCGGGCGCTGAGGCTGCGGCAGGCGGCGTTGCGGACGGTGGCCGTGCGGGGGGCTGCCACCGCAGAGGAGTTGACGCTCGTGTACCAGTTGGCCCGGTTGACGGAGGACGAACGGGGCCGCCTGGTCGAGGAGTTCCTGGCCGAGGTGTTCGGGGAGGGGGCTTCGGGGAGTGGTCCTTCCGGGGACGGTTGTTTCGGCGGGGTCGCTCGGTTCGGCGGGGTCGCTCGGTCGCTGACGCCGGAGTTGCCGGAGGACCCGTCGGTCGAACAGGTCGAGGCGTGGCTGGAGTTGGCGCTGTTGGCCGGGGATGCCGGATTCCGTGAGCTGTTGCGCGGGTTGGCGGAGGGCGAGGCGGCGGAGGCTGGTCCGGGTACTTTCCCTCGGCCCGGACTGGCTGTGCTGGTGCGGGAGTTGGTCGGTCCAGCGGTTGCGGCCGGGGTGGCGCCGGGGTCGGATGAGGGGGCGCGGGTGGGTGCCGTGCTGCTGGAGCGGTATGCCCGGCTGGTGGGTACTGCGGAGGAAGAGGCTGATTCTGTGCGTGCTCGGTTGGTGGGGCGGTTGAGGGCGATGGCGGATCCGCGGCGGGAGCGGTACCTGATGCTGCTGGCGGTGGTCAACGGGTGGGTGGCGCCGGAGAGTTCGGCCGAGGTGCTGGACTGGGCGGTGCGGGCCGTCGGCTGAGGGGGCGGATCGGCTGATTGGGCGGATCGGCTGTCGGGGCCTACGGCCGCAGGGGCGGCGGGCCGGGGCAGTTGGTGAGGAAGGCGTGGGCCTGGGCGCGGAGGTGGTCGACCGGCGGGTCCTCGCAGATCACCTCCAGGCCGAGGGCGGTGGCCTGGCCCAGATGGTGGTAGGACTGGTAGGCGAGGTACGGGCGGTGCTCGTCGGTGGGGTCAAGCCCGACGGCGAAGGTCGCGAAGTGGGTGCGCTCCTTCTCGGTGCGGGCGAACTCCGTTCGGGAGAGCTCCCATTCGAACTCGTACGGCTCCGGATCGGCGGGCAGGTCGAGGAGGGCCTGGGCCAGTCGGCGGACCTCGTCCGGGTCGGCGAAGGGCAGTGACTCCGACCAGAGCGGTGCGGCGGCGAACAGCTCCCAATCGGCGCCATTGTGGCGGACGGTCAGTTCCCACTCGCCGTCCTGATCGCGCCAGCGGCAACTGAGGATCGGGTCCATGGTGGTCAACCTCCCTGCGGGGTCCGGCCGTTACGTTTTCTCCTCATCGTGGCACACCGGGCGGCTGCGGGGAGCAGGGCGTGACCCGTCCTCGGGCGGCTCGCCGGGCTTCCGGCAGCTGGCGGTAGCCCCGCCAGGCCGTACTCGGCGCCGAGGGCGGTGGGGTGGGGGGTCTGTGGGTGTTCGGTGGGCTCTCGGGAGGGTGGGTGGCCGGGGCGGTTCCGGGGGTGGCCGCTCCGGGGGCTGGATGATTTTCCGACTGCCGACTCTGTGGGTGGGGTGT
>NZ_JBSFGK010000054.1:0-55136 GCF_053596495.1 Kitasatospora sp. NPDC001683 | reverse complement strand
AATGGCGCCTTACCGAAGCATCGGTATGACTGTCACAATGCGCCAGTGCACAGATCAACGGCCTCGCCCACCCACCCTTCGGGCAGAACCCTCGAGCCGGGGCCCGACCCGAAGACCCGCGTGATCGGGGCGCCGGGACACTCAGAGCGCCGCCAGCACCCCGCAGAGCGCAAGAAGGCCGCAGATCCCGAAGTTGACCAGCTTGTGCGAGAGGAAGATCGCCGCGAACTCGCGGATGGTCGCGCTCGGCCAGTAGTACCGGGCGGTGGGCGAGCCGAAGACGTGTCCGTTGACGCCCGTCTTGCGGGCGATCAGCGCGGCCCGGAAGGCGTGGAAGTTGTTGGTCACCACGACGCAGCGGTAATCGGGCTTGGCCCGCTCCATGATGGCCCTGCTGAAGAGCAGGTTCTCCTCGGTGGTGCGCGAGCGGTCCTCCCGCTCGATGCGCTCGGCCGGGAAGCCGCGTTCGATCAGGTAATCGGCCATCGCGTCGGACTCCGGCAGCTTCTCGTCCGGGCCCTGGCCGCCCGAGGTGATCAGCACCGGTGGGTTGCCGCGCGCGGCCTGCTGCTCGTACACCTCGCGGCCCCGGTTGAGCCGGCTGGCCAGCAGCGGCGGGACACGCTCGCCGCCGATCAGGCCGGACCCGAGGACGACCACGAAGTCCACGTCCCGGCGCGGCCGGTGGCGACCGTACAGGAAGGCGTAGCCGACGAAGCAGACGAACAGGAAGGAGATGTAGCCGACCACCAGGACGGCGGTGCCCGCCAGGATGGCGAGCCGCGGTGAGCGAGTGGCGAGGGCGGCGAACAGCAGCGCGATGACCGCGATGATGCCCAGCCCGGCGAGCAGGGAGAGCAGGTTGGCCGGGCGTCGGCCCTCCTTGCGGATCATGGTCACGCCGTTGGCGAGCAGGAACCAGACCAGGGCCACCGTTCCGACGGTCGGCAGCAGGACGATCGCCACCGCCGCGAGCTCCGCCACCAGCGTGGGCGCCCTGCGGAGTTCGGCGAGCAGGGCGAGGGCTAGCAGCGAGACGGCGATGCCGAGCAGGACGGCGTTGCTGAACCGACGGCGGTCGCGCAGCACCCCGATCCCACACAGCAGGAAGAACAGGGCAGCCGGGGCATAAGCGAGCATGGGTCGTATCGTAGGGGCAGCGGACTTGAAGATCATCTGTACGAACGGCCCGGTCGCCCCAAGGGCATTGGTTCCTCAGGCGAAGCGTTCGACGGCGGCGAGGAGGGCCTCCGTCATCTTCGGACTTCCGGTGTGCCCGGCTTCGTCGATCACCGTCAGCCGTGCATCCGGCCAGGCCTTGGCCAGTTGCCAGGCGGTGTCGAGCGGTCCGCCGAGGTCGAGCCGACCGTGGATCAGTTCGCCCGGGATCCCCGCCAGTCGCCCGGCGTCGCGCAGCAGTTGGCCGTCCTCGAGGAAGGCCTGGTGCGAGAAGTAGTGCGCGGTGATCCGGGTGAAGGCCATCAGGGCGTCGGCGGGGCGGTCGGAGTAGGCGTTCGGCTTGCCCAGCACCTCGTGCGAGATGACCGCGTCCTCCCAGGTGGCCCAGGCCCGGGCAGCAGCCCGACGGACGCTCTCCTCCGGGCTGTTGAGCTGCCGGCTGTAGGCGGCGAGCAGGCCGGACACGTCGCCGTCCCGGTCGGCCGCGGGGAGGAAGTCGCGGAACTCCTCCCACGGGCCCGGCAGGAAACGACCGACGCCCTGGTAGAGCCATTCGGTCTCCTCCGGGCGGGTCATGGTCACCCCGCAGATCACGATCGCGGAGACCCGTTCGGGGTGGGCCTGGGCGTAGGCCAGGATCAGCGTGGATCCCCAGGAGCCGCCGTACAGCAGCCACTTGTCGATGCCCAGGTGCTCGCGCAGCCGCTCCAGGTCGGCGACCAGGTGTGCGGTGGTGTTGTGTTCCAGCCCGGTCGACGGGTCGGCGGCGTGCGGCAGGCTGCGCCCGCAGCCGCGCTGGTCGTACTGGACGACGCGGTAGCGCTGCGGGTCGAAGTACCGCCGTGAGCCCGGGTTGTGGCCCGAGCCCGGCCCGCCGTGAACCACCACGGCGGGCTTTCCGGCCGGGTCACCGGAGGTGTTCCAGTGGATCCGCTGCCCGTCGCCGACGTCCAACAGGCCCTGCGCGTACGGCTCGTCGTGGTGGTAGGGCTGCTTGGACACCGGTAACTCCTCCATGGACGTTCGGACGGGGCGCCGGGTGAGCTTACCCGCCGTCAGTTCCGCGGGTGGAGCACCTGGGCCAGGACGAAGGCGGCCGCCAGCGAACCCGTGGTGAGGGCGACGAGCCCGAAGCCGCCGACGACTTCGAGCACCAGTCCGCCGAGGCGGCCCGCCGACGTGCGGGCGGCGCCGCCGAGCAGCCCGACCTGGCCGCCGGGGACGGGCGTCGGACCCCGGGTTGCTGCCCGACCGGCTCCTGTGTCGTTCGTAGCCGACCGCCGCGGTGACGCCGCAGGTCAGCGCCGCTCCGGCGGCAGCAGGGCGGCCAGGCCGTCGAGGACGCGGTTGAGGCAGAAGTCGAAGCGGGCGTCCATGTCCGGTCCGGTGAGGTGGTCGGCGAGCTGGGAGAGGTTCGGGTACTGGTCCGTGGGCAGGCCGCGGAAGAGGTCCCCGGCGGCGTCGGCGACGTCCCGGCGGCTGGTGCCGAGCACCTCGGCGGCCGAGATCGGTGACTGCTCCTGGAGTACGAAGCCCTGCACGAAGGCGCCCAGCAGGTAGCTGGCCATGGCCGTGTCGGCGTCGGAGAACCCGGCCGTGCGGAGCCGGTCGAGCTGGTCCTCCATCAGGTTGAGCAGGCACGGTCCCGGGGCGAGGCGGCCGGCCACGACCCTGGCGGCGTCGCGGTTGTCGAGCAGCAGCCGGCGGTAGCTGGCGGAGTACGCGTACAGCTCGGCCCGCCAGTCGTCCTGGCGCGGCGGGGGTTCGGCCGAGGCGAGGATCGCGTCGCTGAGCAGATCGAGCAGTTCCTGCTTGTTGCGGACGTGCCAGTACAGCGAGGCGGCCTTGACGCCGACCTCGGCGGCGACCTTGCGCATCGACAGTCCGTCCAGGCCGTCCCGCTCCAGCACGCGCAGCGCGGCCTGGGTGAGGGCCTCGCGGGTGAGGGCGGGGGTCGCGTCTTCGTTCTCCGGCATGGCTGTGCGGACGCCTCCAGCGGTCGGGCGGTTCTGTTCGGGTTCGGTTCGGGTTCGGTTCGTTGGACCGGTTCGGTGTGGCGGGTCA
This sequence comes from Kitasatospora sp. NPDC001683, assembly GCF_053596495.1. Taxonomy (NCBI): domain Bacteria; kingdom Bacillati; phylum Actinomycetota; class Actinomycetes; order Kitasatosporales; family Streptomycetaceae; genus Kitasatospora; species Kitasatospora sp. NPDC001683. The sequence goes on along the minus strand of NZ_JBSFGK010000054.1, from coordinate 51,893 downwards.
AGGGGGTGGCGGACTGACGGTGTGGCGGGTCAACAGTGCCACGAGCTTCCGGCGGATGAATCCGCAGGTCGGGAATATGACTTGCGAACTAACAGCGTTAGGGGCAGTCTGTGCGTGCCGGATCGGGCCCTAATGCCGTTAGGGACGAGAAATCGGGAGGGATCTCCATGGAGGAGCCGAGTACGCGCCACAGGAAACAGCTGGCGCTGCTGACGCTCTGTGTAGCCATGTTCATGGCCATGCTGGACAACGTCGTCGTCAATGTGGCCCTGCCCCGGATCGGGCAGGACCTGGACTCCGGGATCAGCGGACTCCAGTGGGTCGCCGAGGGCTACAGCCTGGTCTACGCCGCACTCGTGCTGACCGGCGGCGCGCTCGGTGACCGCCACGGCCGCACCCGGATGTTCGTGCTGGGTCTCGGCCTGTTCACGGTCGGCTCCGCCGTGGCCGCGCTCGCCGGGACGATCGGGGTGCTGGTCACCGGCCGGATGGTCCAGGGAGTGGGAGCCGCGCTGCTCACCCCGGGCAGCCTGACCCTGCTGGGGCACGTGTTCACCGACGAGCGCGAGCGCGCCAGGGCGATCGGCATCTGGTCCGGGGTGTCCGCGCTCGGCCTGTCGATCGGCCCGGTGATCGGCGGCCCGATGGTCGAGCACCTCGGCTGGTCCAGCGTGTTCTGGATCAACGTGCCGATCGGGGTGGCCGGGGTGCTGCTCGCCGCCACGGTCCTGCCGCAGATCCCGTCGCGCGCCCGGCGGATCGACTTCGGCGGGTTCGCGCTCTCGGCGGCCGGCCTCGGCCTGCCGGTCTACGCCCTGATCGAGGGCCCCTCGCGCGGCTGGACCGACCCTCGGGTGATCGGCTGCGGCGCCCTCGCCGTCGTCCTGCTGGTCGTCTTCCTACTGCTGGAACTGCGCCTGGCCGAGCCGATGCTGGAGCTGCGGCTGTTCCGGGACGGCGTGTTGAGGGGCGCCCTGTTCAGCGCGCTCATGGTCAGCTTCGGGATGTTCGGGGCCCTGTTCTTCCTGCCGCTGATGATGCAGGGCGTGCTCGGCTGGTCCCCGTCCGGTGCGGCCTACGGCGGCCTGCCGATGACCGTGATGCTGGTGGTCGCGGGCCCGCTGTCCGGTCGGCTCGCCGCCCGGTACGGGCCCCGGCTGCCGATGGTGCTCGGTCTCGCGCTCTGCGCGGCCGGCCTCGGCGGGCTGTCGCTGTACGGTGAGCACGCCCGCTACCTCGAGTACCTCTGGACGCTGTTCACCCTGGGCTTCGGCATGGGCCTGACCTTCACCCCGATCTCGATCGCGGTGCTCCAGCGGGTCGCTCCGGCGCAGACCGGGATGGCCTCGGCGACCATCAACACCCTGCGCGAACTCGGCGGCGTGCTCGGGATCGCGGTGCTCGGCGCCGTCCTGACCAACCGTTTGACGGAGCAGTTGACCGCGGCCCTGCACCGGCTCGGCGTCCCGGCGGAGGCCGTCGGGACGATCGCGGACGCGCCCACCGGCGCGGCGCACGGCGGTGGCGCCGCGGCCGGAGTGATGCCCACGCCGGTCCAGCAGGCGGTGGACGGCGCCTTCGTCGACGGCATCCACCTCGCGCTGCGCTGCGGCTCGGTCGCGCTCGCCGTCACCGCCGTGCTGGTCGCCGTGCTGCTCGGCCGGGCCCGCCCGCTCGCCCCGGCGGCTTCCGGCGAACCGCAGCAGGAGGAACTGGCCGGGGGCCGCTTCGCCTGAGCGGTGCCGAGTCGATGCCGTGCCGACGCCGTGCCGTGGCGACGCCGTGCCGTGGCGACGTCGGGCCTTGGTGCCGCCGATGTCCTGGCGACGCCGTGCCGATGCAGTACCCCGGATCGGGGTTGGGGCGGTGCGGGCACGGCTCCTCAGCGGATCCCCTCCACCGCCGCCTGCGCCGCCCGGGCCAGCTCCCGCCGGGCCCCCGCCCGGGTGGGCTGCGGCCCGGGCGGCGGGATCGGCGGCAGGAAGGTGACGTCCGCGACCAGGCCGCGCACCGCGACCACCCGGGCGAGCGAGGTGAGCAGCCCGTCGTCGCCGATGAAGGCGGGCGCGCTGGTCGACCGTCCGTCCGCCAGCCGGTAGCGGATCGTCACCGGCTGGACGAAGGCGCCCGCCTCCACTGCGGCCTGGAACAGCGCGGGCCGGAACCGGCCGCTCTCCCGCCCGCACCAGGTCGACCCCTCCGGGAAGACGATCACCGGGTGCCCGGCGCGCAGCACCTCGGTCACCGTCGCCACGGTGTCCGGGAGCGTGCGCAACCGGTCGCGGTCCAGGAACACGGTGCCGCCCCAGGCGACCAGGTGCCCGAGCACCGGCCAGCTGCGGACCTCGGTCTTGGCCAGCGAGCGCCCGGGCCGCCCGGCGGCGAGCAGCGGGATGTCCAGCCAGGACACGTGGTTGGCCACCACCAGCGCCCCGTCGGCGCCGACCGCCGTGCCGCCGCGAGCTCTGCCCGACTCGCCTGCTCCGCCTGACCACGGAGCCCCGGATGTCCCGAGGTGGACCGTCACCCCGAGGGCGCGCAGCAGCACCCGCGCCCAGAGCCGGATCAGCCGGTCCCGGACGCCGTACGGCAGCAGCCGCACCGGAAGGCTGAGCAGCACGCCCGCGAGCACCGCCACCAGGCAGGCGGTGAGCCGCAGCACCCGCCGGGGGTGCGAGACCTCCGGCGCGCGTTCGTTCAGGCAGGTCTCCGGCCGGCAGGGCGCGGTCGGCAGCCAGACGCTCATGACGAGGCGCCGGGGGCGGCCGCTCCGGACAGGAAGTGCCGCAGGTAGCGCGGGTCGGTGCGCTCCAGCGACAGCAGGACGTACAGGTCGGCGCAGCCGAAGTCCGGGTCGTACGCGGGCTCGCCGCACACCCAGGCGCCGAGCCGCAGGTAGCCGCGGAGCAGGGCGGGCAGGGCGCCGCGGTCGGCGCGCGGCACGCCGGTGGCGTCCCAGCGGCGGTGCGGGGTGACCCGGTACTCCTCGGGGGCCAGGTACTTGGCGCTGACGGTGTCCCAGACCCGGGCCGCGGTGGCGCCGCCGTCCTCGAGGTCGATCGAGCAGCAGCCGCCGACCCAGGTGTTGCCGGTGTCGGCGAGGTAGCGGGCGATGCCGCCCCACATCAGGTTGATGACCGCGCCGTTGCCCCGGTGGTCGGGGTGGATGCAGGAGCGGCCGAGCTCGACCAGGCCGGGCCGGACCGGTGCCAGCGCGGAGAGGTCGAACTCGCCGTCGGAGTAGAGCCGTCCGGCGCGACGGGCGGCCTCGGGACGCAGCAGCCGGTAGGTGCCGACGACGGCGCCGTCCTCGCCCTCGCGGACCAGCAGGTGGTCGCAGTACTCGTCGAAGGCGTCGATGTCGAGGCCGGCGACCGGGCTGTGCAGCTCGGCGCCGAGTTCGGCGGCGAAGACCTGGTGGCGCAGTCGCTGGGCGGCGCGCACGTCGTCCTGGTCGCCGGCGAGGGAGACGGTGTACGTGGCGGCCGGGGCCGGCTGGTGGCGAGGCGCGGGGACCGCCGGGGCGTCGTGGGCGGGGGCGACTGCGGACGGAGCGTACGTGGGGACGGTGGTCATGGCGGACCCTCCAGGGCAGCACGGTCGGCGGTGCCGTGGATCGCCAGGGCACCGTCCCGGCCCGCAGGAGTCGGGCATGGATGCGAACCGGTCCCCGTATGTGTCTCCAAGCCGGTTGGCATTCACGTTGCGGCCCGGCGGAGCGCAGATGTGCACCTGTTGAATGGGATCCCCCGTGGCCCGTCGGCCACCTGCCCGGCACCGGGCGGTCGTTCGGCCGGGGTGGACAACGGGGGCGCGCACCTGCATCGCACGCCCCCGTCGTCACGCCTCCCGGAACCGGCCGGCCGACCGGCTCAGAACGCCTGCCAGCCCTGCGGGTCGACCCCGCCGGGAACGGCGGCGGCCGGCCCGTACGGCTCGCGGGTGTAGACGAAGGACCCGACGTCCAGGTGGCTGACCGTGCCGTCGGCGTGCCGGACCACCCGCAGCGTCTCGCCCGCGTAGTAGTTGTCCAGGCCCAGCCAGCTGCCGTCCGGCTGGGGCCGGAAGCGCGATCCCCGTTGGCCGCCCGCGAGTTCGGTGAGCTCCAGGACGCCCTCGGCCCGCAGTCGCAGGGCGTTGGGCGCCGCGCCCCAGTACCAGGGGCCGGTGAGCGCCAGCAGTTCCTCGTCCACCTCGGGCAGCGGACGCCAGGGCGCGGGCAGCCGGGGTTCGTGAGCCGCCGTGATGCCGATCAACTGGGCGGCCAGCAAGGGGGTGTTGGCGCCCCTGGTGGCGTTGGACAGGGCGAACGCGGCCAGGCCGTCCTCCTCGCTGACCCACAGCCCGGCCGTGAAGCCGGGCATCGAGCCGGTGTGGCCGTACAGCAACCGACCCTCGTGGCGGCGCAGTTGCAGGCCGAGGCCGTAGCCGGAGGTCCACTCGGCGTCGTCCGGGCCGACGGCGGGGCGGCGCATCTCGGCGAGGGTGTCGGGCTGGAGCACCTTGTCGTGGCCGGCGGCGAGGAAGGCCGCCCAGCGGGCCAGGTCGGCGCCGGTGGACCAGAGCTGGCCGGCCGGGCCCATCAGGCCGGTGTCCGTGAGCGGTTCGGGCAGCATGACGTCGGCCCAGGGGTGGACGGCGAAGCCCCCTGCGTGCGGGTGCTCGGGTAGCAGGGTGGTGCGGTCCATGCCGAGCGGGGCCAGCACCTCGCGGCGCAGCACCTCGCCCCAGGGTTCGCCGCGCAGCTTCTCGACCAGTGCGCCGAGCAGCGCGTAGCCGGGGTTGGAGTAGTGGTGGCGGCGCCCGGCCGGGTGCTTGAGCGGGCTCTCCTCCTCGAGCAGGTCGCCGAGTTCGGGTCGCAGGGCGCCGTCCGTCCGCTCCCACCAGGGCTCGGGCGTCTCGGCGGCGAGCCCGCCGGAGTGGGCGAGCAGTTGGGCGACGGTGGCCTGGTCGGCCGGGGTGCCGGGCAGGTGGCGGCCCAGCGGGTCGGCCAGGTCGAGCAGGCCCTCGTCGCGCAGCCGCAGCACCAGCACCGCGACGAAGGTCTTGGTGAGGGAACCGATCCGGTACTGGACGTCCGGGTCCGGCGCGTGGCCGTCGATCATGCTGCGGGCACCGCTCCACACCAGCCGGCCCTCCCGCACCACCCCGGCCACCAGCGACGGGGTGCGGCCCTCGGCCTGGGCGACGGCGACGCGGTGCAGCAGGGCGCGGCGGGTGGTGGGCAGCAGGTGGTCGGGCTGGTCGGTCATCTGATCGTCTGAGCTCATCGGCATGGACGGACAGTAGCCCAGCCGGGCCTCGGACCAGCGTGAATATACCCGGCAGCCGGGCTCCCGCCAGACCGGCAGACCGCCAGAACCTCGGACCGTCAGCCCGTCCGTCGGTCAGTCCGTCAGCGGCGGCAGCTCCGGCCGCTCCAGCCATGCCTCGAACAGCGGGCCGAGCGGCGTGGCGGTGTACCGGGAGGCGTGGGCGAGGAGGTCGCCGGTGGCGACCACGCCGTGCCGGTTGACACCGGCCCAGTCCCGCAGCATCGCGAAGAACGCGTCCTCGCCGAGTGCCCGCCGCAACGCGTGCACCGTAAGGCCTCCGCGCTGGTACAGCCGGTCGTCGAACATCAGCCGGCGGCCCGGATCGCCGAGCCTGAGGTCCTGCGGCAGTCCGGCCAGCAGCCGGTGCGCGGCGGCGGCGTGCACAGACGCGGCCGGGCCGCCGGAGTGCTCCGACCAGAGCCACTCCGCGTACTTGGCGAAGCCCTCGTTGAGCCAGATGTGCCGCCAGTCGGCGATCGAGACGCTGTTGCCGAACCACTGGTGGGCCAGCTCGTGCGCGATCAGCCGCTCGCGCTCCCAGCCGCCGCCGAGGTGGTTGGTGCCGAAGGTGGCCACGCCCTGCGCCTCCACCGGGACGTCCAGCTCCTCGTCCGCGACCACCACCGCGTACTCGCCGAACGGGTACGGCCCGAAGACCTCGGCGAAGTACGCCATCATCTCCGGCTGCCGCGCGAAGTCCCGGGTGAAGGCCTCGGCCAGCCGCTGCGGCACGTACCCGGTCTGCGCCACGACACCGGTCCGCGGGGGCGCGGGGCGGGCGGCAAGCGGCACCGGCTGGTAGTGCCCGATCGAGACCGTCACCAGGTACGACGAGGTCGGTGCGCTCTGCTCGTACACCCAGGTGGTGCTGGAGGCCCGGGCGGTCCGGGTGAGCAGCCGCCCGCCGGACACCACCGTGAACGGGGACGGCGTGGTCACCGCCACCTGGTACGTCGCCTTGTCCGCGGGCCGGTCGTTGCACGGGAACCAGGACGGCGCGCCGACCGGCTGACTGGCCACCAGCGCGCCCTCGGTCAGCTCCTCCCAGCCCAGTCCGCCCCACGGGCTGCGCACCGGCCGGGGGTTGCCGGTGTAGTGCACCTCGACGGTGAAGGCCGCACCCGCGGCGAGCGCCTTGGCCGGGCGGATCCGCAGTTTGCCGCCGCGGTGGGTGTAGCGGGCGGCCTTGCCGTCCACCAGCACCCGCCCGATCCGGAACTCGGCCAGGTCGAGCGCGAACTCGGCCAGTGCCGCGTTCGTCACCGCGCTGAGCCGGGCCGAGGCGGCCAGCCGGTTGGGCCCGGGCCGGTAGTCCAGCGCGATTTCGTAGCGGTGCACCCGGTAGCGGTGGTCGCCGCTGTTCGGGAAGTACGGGTCCGGACCGCCGGCGGCCGGCGGGGCGTGCTTGGGCTTCACGGGGGCGGGTGCTTCCTGCGGGCCGGGACGGATGGTCGTGCCCGGGCGGGTGGTCATGCCGGGACGGATGGTCGTGCCCGGGCGGGTGACCATGCCGGGGCGATCGGTCGGAGGGGTGGTCACGGCGTGGTCTGCCAGGCCTCGATGGGGTTGCCCAGCCACCGCGTGTCCGCGGGGACGGACTCGGCGCGCATCACCAGCGAGGCCGGGCCCAGCGTGCTGCGCGCGCCCACCGTGCTGCCGGGCAGCACGATCCCGCCCGGGCCCAGGGTGGCGCCCTCGCGGAGGACCACAGTATCCATCCGCATGATCCGGTCGTGGAAGAGGTGCGTCTGCACCACGCAGCCCCGGTTGACGCTGACCCCGTCCCCGAGGGTGACCAGGTCCGCCTCCGGCAGCCAGTAGCTCTCGCACCACACGCCGTGCCCGACCTTGGCGCCGAGCGCCCGCAGCCACAGGTTCAGCACCGGGGTGCCGGGCACCGCGCCGACCAGCCAGGGCACCGCCAGCACTTCCACGAAGGTGTCGGCGAGCTCGTTGCGCCACACGAAGCCGCTCCACAGCGGGTGCTCCACCGCCCGGAACCGCCCGACCAGCAGCCACTTCGCGGCCACCGCGACCAGACAGGCCACGCCGCCCGCCGCCAGCAGCACAAGTCCGGAGAGCAGCGCGGCCAGCAGGAGGGAACCCGCCGCCAGCCAGGACAGCGCCGCCACCGTCGCCAGGCCCAGCGCCCCCGAGGCCAGCACCGGGAGCAGCCGGGCCAGCTCGACCAGCCCGCGCGCCCACCGCAACCGGGCCGGCGGCTCGTAGGTCAGGCTCTGGTCCGCCTGGTCCGCCGCGCGCGGCAGCCGCACCGGCGGCATGCCCAGGTACGAGCCGCCCTTCTTCGCCTTCGCCGGCGTCGCCGAGAGCACGCCCACCAGGCCCCGCTTGGGCACCGAACGGCCCGGCGCGGTCATCCCCGAGTTGCCGAGGAAGGCCCGGTCGCCGACCTTCGCCTCACCCAGGCGCATCCAGCCGCCGCCCAGCTCGTACGGCGCGATCAGGGTGTCGTCGGCCAGGAACGCGCCGTCCCCGACCGTGGTCAGGCTGGGCAGCGCCAGTACCGTGGACACCTCGGCGCCCCGGCCGACCCGCATCCCCAGCGCCCGCAGCCACAGCGGGGTGACCAGCCCGGCGTACAGCGGGAACAGCACCTCGCGGGCCCGGTCCATCAGCTGGCTGACCGTCCACGCCTGCCAGCTGACCCGGCCGTGCAGCGGGTGCACACCCGGCACCAGCCCGATGCTCAGCAGCCGGACCAGCACCACCAGCTGCGCCGCGTACAGCGCGCCGTACGCCAGGGTGGCGGGGAGCAGGCCGAGCAGGGCGCCGGCGAGGGCCGGACCGAGGTCAGCGCCCCGGTCGACGAAGCGGGAGAGCAGGGCGACGGCCGCCGCGGCGGGCAGCACCGGGAGCAGGGCGAGCAGGGCGACGCCGGCGCCGTACACCGCGGCCCAGGCGGGCCGGCGGACCGGCGTCCCCTTGGACCAGGACCACTCGGCCCGGCCCAGCTTGACGGCGGGCGCGCCGCCCCAGCGCTGGCCGGTCGGCACGTGGCCGGTGACGCTGGAACCCGGCAGCACCTGGGCGCGCTTGCCGACCCGGGCCCCGGGGAGCAGCGTCGAACGGGTGCCGACCACCGCGTCGGCGCCGACCTTGATCTGGCCGACCTCCAGCCGATCGCCGTCCAGCCAGTAGCCGGACAGGTCGACCTCGGCCTCGACGGCGCAGCCCCGGCCCAGCTTGAGCATCCCGGTGACGGGCGGCAGCGAGTGCAGGTCCACCTCGCGGGCGACCTTGGCGCCCAGCACCCTGGCATAAGGGACCAGCCAGGCGCCGGACAGCCCGGTCGCGCCGCTCAGCTCGGCGAGCCGCTCGGCCGCCCACAGCCGCAGGTGCACGGCGCCACCGCGCGGATAGCTGCCGGGGCGCAGTCCGTGCAGCAGCAGCCGGGCGCCACCGGCGCCGATCGCGAGCCGGCCCGGCGGGCTGTACAGCATGAGCGCGCCCGCGCCGACCGCCCACCAGGAGGCGGTGGGCGCCCACGGGTAGTCGCCGAGGTGCGAGAGCAGGTTCCCGGCGGCCAGCAGGGCGACCGTCCAGCGCAGGCCGACCACGGTGAACAGCGGGACCAGCAGGAGCAACTGGAGCAGCTTGGCTCGGGTCGGCACCAGGGCGACGGTACGGGCCTCACCGCCCGCGGCGGCGGTGCGCTCCAGGTGGCGGGCGAGCTTGCGCAGCGTCGGGTGCTGGTAGATGTCCAGCACGGCGGCGCTCGGGTAGCGGGTGCGCAGCAGGGTGGTCAGCCGGGCGGCGGCCAGACTGCCGCCACCGATCGCGAAGAAGTCGTCGCGCGCACCGCTCACCTGCACGCCGAGGATCTCGGCCCACTGCTCGGCGAGCCAGGCCTCGGTGCCGTACAGCTGCTCGCCCGGGGCGGTGGCCTCCAGTTCGGGCAGCGGCCAGGGCAGGGCGCCCCGGTCGACCTTGCCGGAGGTGCGGGTGGGCAGGCTGTCGACCGGGGCGAGCAGCGGCACCAGGGCGGCGGGCAGCTCGGCGCGCAGCCGCTCGACGGCCCGCTCGCGGTCGAAGCCGTCCTGGACCACCAGGTAGCCGACCAGCAGCTGGTTGCCGCGGCGCGCGGTCCGTACTGCGGCGGCCGCGCCCGCCACTCCGGGCAGCGCCTGCAGGGCGGCGTCCACCTCGCCGAGTTCGATCCGGCGCCCGCCGAGCTTGATCTGCTCGTCGGTGCGGCCGAGGAACAGCAGACCGGCCGGGTCCGCCCGGACCAGGTCGCCGCTGCGGTAGGCGCGCTCCCAGCCCAGCGAGGGCAGCGGCGCGTACTTCTCGGCGTCCTTCTCCTGGTCGAGGTAGCGGGCCAGGCCGACCCCGCCGATCACCAGCTGCCCGGTGCCACCGGGGGCGACGGGCTGCCCGGCCTCGTCCACCACGGCGAGGTCCCAGCCGTCCAGCGGCAGGCCGATCCGGACCGGGCCCTCGCCGGTGAGCAGAGCGGCGCAGGCCACCACGGTCGCCTCGGTCGGACCGTAGGTGTTCCACACCTCGCGGCCCTCGGTGACGAGGCGCTGCACCAGCTCGGGCGGGCAGGCCTCGCCGCCGAAGATCAGCAGCCGGACCTCGTTGAGCGCCTCGGCCGGCCACAGCGAGGCCAGGGTCGGCACGGTGGAGACCACGGTGATCTCCTGCTCGGCGAGCCAGGGGCCGAGGTCGGCGCCGCTGCGCACCTGGGAGCGCGGGACGGGCACCAGGCAGGCGCCGTGCCGCCAGGCCAGCCACATCTCCTCGCAGGAGGCGTCGAAGGCGACCGACAGGCCGGCCATCACCCGGTCGCCGGGGCCGATCGGCTCCTCCTGGAGGAAGAGCGCGGCCTCGGCGTCGACGAAGGCGGCGGCGTTGCGGTGGGTCACGGCGACGCCCTTGGGTTTGCCGGTCGAGCCGGAGGTGAAGATGATCCAGGCGTCGTCGGCCGGGGTGGGGCGGCGCCCGCTCACGGCCTGGCGCGTGGTGGTGCTGCTCAGGGCGCGCCCGGCGCCGAGCACGGCGGCCACGGCGGCCTCGCCGAAGACCAGCTGGGCACGCTCGTCCGGGTCCTCGGCGTCCACCGGGACGTAGGCGGCGCCGGCGGCGAGCACGGCGAGGATCGAGACGTACAGGTCGTTGGTGCCGGAGGGCACCCGGACGCCTACCCGGTCGCCCGGGCCGATCCCGGCGGCGGTCAGCCGGCGGCGCAGCTGCTCGACCTCGGCGGCCAGGGCGCGGTAGCTGAGCACGGTGCGGCCGTCGTCCAGGGCCGGCTCGTCGGGGTGGGCGCGCACGGTGGCGTCCAGCACGTCGACCAGCGTGCGCGGGGCGGCGGCCGGGCGGCCGGGGAACAGCGCGTGCGGGGGTGCGGCCTGCGGGGGTGCGGCCTGCTCCGGTGCGGGCCGCGGTGGCGTGGCGTACTGCTTCGGGTGGCTCGGTTCAGCTGTCATGGCAGCCCGTGCGCTCCTCGTCCTCGCCCCGTTCCGACCGATGTCCGGCCCTTGGGGCGGTGGGAGCACTCGCCTGACGGGTGACCCCACTCCGGGGCCGGAGCGGACAACCCGACCGATGGTAGCCCCGGGTTCCCGAACCGGCAGGGGCTGACACCCGGCCCAACTGGCGCAGGAGTGGCCGAATCTGACCTCACATCAGCTGACAACTGATGCCTCTTTGTATTGATGTGACGATAGGTCAGTCGAATTGACGGATCGTCAGGCTGAAATCCTGATCGTGATCCATGCCACAGGAATTGCTGCTCCTTCGGGTGGTGGGCCGGGCGGGCCGGGGATTGCGGCGACGGCTTCCCCGGCCGGCCCGGTCTCGGGACGCCGCGTCACGGAGGTGGTGCGTCGCCCGAGCGGACGGTGCTTGCGGTCGGCGGTCCTTGCGGTCGACGGTCCTTGGCTAGGCGGCCCGGGAAGCGATCCGGGGCGGCGTCCAGTCGGCGTGCTTCAGGACGGTCCGCATCATCGCGCCGGGCGGGGTGAGCCGGATCGCGGCGTTGCGCAGGCCTACCGCCAGCGGGTTGGCGAGCTGCTGGCCCATCCGGCCGGCCCGGCGGGCGTCGCGGGCCACGGTCTGGCTGCGCGGACGGCGGGCGGCGTCGTAGCGGACGAGCGCGCCCTCGACCGTCTGGCTCCCGGCGACCGCCGCCGCGAGCGTCACCGCGTCCTCCAGCGCCTGGCAGGCGCCCTGGCCGAGGTGGGGCGTCATGGCGTGTGCGGCGTCACCGAGCAGGGCGACTCGGCCCGAGACGTACGAAGGCAGCGGGGTGACCAGCTCGTTGACGTCGTGGTGCAGCACCGCCTCCGGGTTGGTTGCCGCCAGTAGCGCGGGAATCGGGTCGTGCCAGCGCGCGAAGCGGCGGCGGACCTCGGTCAGCGAGTCCCGGTAGCGGACCCCGGCCGGGGAGTTGAGCACGGCGTGCCACTCGGCCCGGCCGTCCGGGAAGGCGATGTGGCCGAACTCGGCACCGTGGCCCCAGGTCAGCTCGAAGTCGGCGGACAGCCCGTCGACCGGACGCTCGGTGATCGCCCGCAGTACCGTCGAGCCGCTGTACACCGGCCCAGGGTGGGCGGGGAAGAGGCGGCGCCGGATCCGGCTGTTGATGCCGTCGGCCGCCACCAGGAGGTCCGCCTTCAGGGTGGTGCCGTCGTAGCCCACCGTGACCCGGGCGGGGTCGGCGGTGTCGATCTCCGTCACCTCCGCGCCGATCATCAGGGATTCGGCGGGCAGTGCCTCGCGCAGGATGCGGTGCAGGTCCGCCCGGGGGATGCCGACGATCGGCGCCCCCAACTCCCGCTCCAGCGCCCTGCCGTCCATCTGGGCGAGCCGACGGCCGTCCGGCGTCCGCGTCCCGCCGGTGTACTGCCGCCGCGAGGCCGCCTCGATGGCCTCGCCCACCCCGAGGATCCCGAGCGACCGCATGCCGTTGGCGTGGAGCGAGATCCCGGCTCCGGCGTCGTCCAGTACGGCCGCCCGCTCGATCACGGTCACGTCCCACCCGGCCAGCCGGAGTCCGATCGCCGTCGCCAACCCGCCGATGCCGCCCCCGACCACCACCGCGCTGCTGCTGCTCATGCCCGGTCCTTCCCGTGTCGCCGCGCTGTTTTCTACAGCTGTAGAAGGAGCGTACTACGGGCTTACGGGAGGCGATCGGTGGGGAGGGGCGGGCGCCCGGGCGGGCGGTGAGGGGTGCTCCGCTTGTGGGTCCGGGCGGGCGGACGGGCGAGGTGGGGCCCCGTCCCGGTAGAAAGGGGGGATGCGGCGAGACCAGGAGCAGGGGAACGAGCGGGAGCAGGAGCAGGGCGGCACGAACGGAGCGGGGAGGCCGGACCGGCGGACGGTACTGGCGGATGCGGCGATCGGAGTGCTGGCGGACGCGGGGGTGCGGGGGCTGACCCACCGGGCGGTGGACGCGGCGGCCGGGCTGCCGGTCGGCACCACCTCGGCCTACCTGCGGACCAGACAGGCGCTGCTGACCGCGTTGGTGCGGCGGCTGGTCGAGCTGGACCAGGGTGAGCTGCAGGCGCTGGGGGAGCGGGCGACGGTCCGTTCGGCGGACGAACTGGTGGAGAACATCCGTGAGTTGATGCGGCACCGGCTGACCGGCGCGGGGCGGCGGCGGTCGCTCGCGCGGTACGCCTGCGCCGTGGAGAGCGTGCGCGACCCCGAGCTGCGGGAGATCCTCGTGCCGCGCGAGAACGCCGGCCGGGCCGTCGTCCGGGCTTTCCTCGCCGATCAGGGCGTGGCCGACCCCGACGGGCGGACCGCCACGCTGCTGGCCTGCATCGACGGCCTGGTCTTCGACCGCCTGGTGGGCGGAGGCGAGACCGGGGCCGACGAGCTCCAGGGTCTGGTGGCGGCCGCCCTCCGCGGCGCGACCGGGGCTTAGTTTGGCGTTTGCCCCGGGCCGGTTGCCGCATGGGCGGACGCGGGCTGGCCGTCAACCTCGATTTGTCATGAGCGAGGGCTCCGGTCTGGACCGAGTGGTCCGGCCGGAGCCCTCCGTGTGTTCGACGCATACCGGTGGACGGTCACCCGGCCCGCTCGTCCCGCACCGCGCGGACCGCCACCAGCGCCACGATCGCCGTCACCAGTACACCGAGCACCACCCAACCAGCCGCCGTGGTGAACAGGAACCGGAACAACCCGCGGACCAGGATCCGCTCCAGGAACTTCATCCGCGCACCGTACCCCACACCCGGGAACGGGGCGACGAGCCCCCGCCCGGGTCAGCCCAGCGCCGGCCCGGCTGCGGCACCGCCGGGACGGCGTACCCTGCTGCGGGGCGGATGATCTTGCTGTCCGCGGCCTGCTCCAGCACGTTGGCGCACCACCCCACGATCCGGCCCGCCGCGAACGTCGGGTGAAGATCTCGCGCGGCACACCGCACTGGTCCATGACCACGCCCGCGTAGTACTCGACGTCGGTGAACAGCTCGTGCTCCGGCTTGAGTTCGGCGGGCGCGTCGAGCACGTGCCGCTCCACCCTCACCGCGAGCGGCGCGAAGCCTCCGCCCAGCCGCTCGGCGACCGCGTTCAGCATCCGCGAGCTGATCGAGGGTGACCACGGGTCGGAGTCCATGGGGGAGTGGATGGAGCGCCTGGGGCCGGTCGAGGAGCGCCGCTTCGAGCGGATCAAGGACCTGGCCGGACCGCCGACCCTGAAAGCGGTCTACCAGGTCGTCGCCGAGGACGACCTGTCGCAGCCGATCGCCGAATAGCGGTCGACCTCCGGGCCGCGGGTGACGCCGGAAGCCCGCAGCCCGGCCGACAGCGGCCGGTCGCCGGCCACCGGTCGCCGAAACCGGTCGGATTGAACCACCATCGGGTCAACCAACCGTCAAGTCGGTTCATTCACAGAATGTTCCGGTCGCGGAGGGTGAGGAACGAGGGTGAGGAACTCGGAAGATTTCCGCTGCTTCGAGGTCTTCACACGGAGTTCTCAGACTGACAGGCTGGGGCCGCCCTTTCAGTACGGAGGAGGTTCCTTGTCCCGCATATCCACGTTGGCCGGAGCGGTCACCTGCGCGCTCGCCCTTGTCACCGGATCCGCCGTGGCCGCCTCGGCCGCGCCGTTCGACCAGGCCCCGGGTGCGGCGGCCGCCGAGGCGAAGGTCGACCCCGTCGACTGGAAGCCGTGCAACCCCGACCCGAGCAAGCCGGACCCGGGCATCTACGACTGCGCCGTCTACCCCGTGCCGCTGGACTACGACAACCCGTCCGGTGAGAAGGTCGGCATCGCCATGCTGCGGCGGCGCGCGAGCGATCCGTCGAAGCGGATCGGCTCGCTGTTCCTCAATCCGGGCGGCCCCGGCGGCAGCGGCTACATGTGGGCGACCACCACCCGCTTCGGCGCCGAGGTGCAGGCCAAGTTCGACCTGGTCGGCTTCGACCCCCGCGGAGTGGCCCGGAGCAACCCGCTCAAGTGCTTCAAGACCCAGGAAGAGGCCGACGCGGTCAACAACCGCATGGTGGGCGTGCCCGTCACCAGGACCGAGGTCAACGACACCCTGGACGCCGACCAGGACTACACCGACGCCTGCAGCAAGAACGCCGGCCCGCTGATCGAGCACATGTCGACCATCAACGTGGTGCGCGACCTGGACCGGATGCGCCGCGCCGTCGGTGACTCCCAGCTCACCTTCGCCGGGTTCTCCTACGGCACCCTGATCGGTTCGACGTACGCGAACATGTACCCCAACAAGGTGCGCGCGATCATCATCGACGGCAACGTCGACCCCAACCTGCGCCTGCACAACGGCCTGGAGTACGACCGCCAGCGGGCGGGCGGCTTCGAACTGGCCCTGGACGAGTTCCTGAAGCGCTGCCAGGCCGCCGGCGCCCCGCGCTGCGCCTTCGGCGACGGCGACACCCGGGCCAAGTTCGACGAGCTCCGCGACCACCTGCGGACCAGCCCGATCACGCTGTCGAACGGCTCCAAGGTGACGCTGAGCAGCTTCACCAGCGAGGTGGCCAGCGCGCTGTACTCGCAGGCCAAGCTGGCTCCGCTGGCGAAGTCGCTGCAGGCCACCTACCAGGGGATGCAGAAGCCGGCCGCGGCCGCCCTGCTGGCGCCGAAGGCGAACGTCCCGGACGACGAGGCCAACCAGCTCACGGTGAACGTCCCGCGCGCGCTGCGCGAGGCACCGGCCGACTCCGAGTACGCCGGTGACGACTCCTACATGGGCGTCAACTGCCAGGACAAGCCGTACCCGTCGAACGACCGGGCGTTCGCCAACGTGGCCCGGGCCTGGGAGCAGGAGTCGCCGACCTTCGGCCGCTACCAGGCCTTCGACGCCCCGGCCTGCGCGAGCTGGCCGGCCCCGGCCCGGGACGCCGAGCGCTTCAGCGGCCCGTGGAACAAGAAGACCTCCAACACCGTGATGGTCATCGGCAACCTCTACGACCCGGCCACCCAGTACAAGTTCGCCCAGCGGATGCAGCAGGAGCTGGGCAACGCCGTGCTGGTCAGCGTCGACTCGATCGAGCACTGCGCCGTCGGCCGCAGCAAGGCGCTGAACGCGATGGTGACCCGCTACCTGGTGGACGGCACGGCGCCGCAGCCGGGCCAGCTGCTCAAGCCGGACGCCGAGATCTTCCCGGCGGTCTGAGGGCTCTCCCCTCGAACGCCCGGCCGGTGAGGCCGGGGCTGTGGTGGTCGGCGGTTCCGCCGGCCACCACAGCCGTGTTCTCCGGCCCAGCGCCCGGAGCGCGCGGAGAATGGGACAGAAGATCGTCATCGAACCTCCCGTGGAACGGATTCTGCGGAGTCGTCGTGGACCGTAGTCGATGCCACTGACAATCGACCCCCGGACGGAGGTCGTGAAGGGCGCTCGATGGGGCCAGAGAAATGACGTACTGTCACATTAATTCGTAAATGAATTCACAAAGCCGAATAGGGGTGTTAGCGTGCGGCCCGCCAGGTTCTCTCGGACTAGAGAAAGTGGGGGAAGGGCATGCGACACGAATTCTCCGGGCGGACGGTCCTGCCCGGCGATCCCCGATACCGGACGCTCAGCCAGGGCTTCAACCAGCGCTGGCACAGCAGTCCCGCCTACATCCGGCTGGTCGCGGACGAGGCCGACGCGGTGGCCGAGCTGAACCGGGCGCTGGACCGCGGACTGCGCCCGACCGTGCGCGGCGGCGGGCACTGCTACGAGGGCTTCGTCGACAACGACCGGGGCGTGATCCTCGACCTCAGCACGATGCGCGGGGTGGCCGCCGGGGCGGACAAGTTCGGCCGGCCCACGTACTGCGTCGAGGGCGGCGCCACCAACTGGGACGTCTACACCACGCTGTTCCGGGAGTACGCCGTCACCCTGCCCGCCGGGTCCTGCTACTCGGTCGGTGCGGGCGGGCACATCTGCGGCGGCGGGTTCGGGGTGCTCTCCCGCCGACACGGGCTCACGGTGGACCACCTCGTCCAGGTCGACGTGGTCACCGTGCGGGGCGGCCGCGCCGCGGTGACGAGGGCCAACCGTGAGGACGCGAGCGGCTCGCCCGAGCAGGACCTCTTCTGGGCCCACACCGGCGGCGGGGGCGGGAACTTCGGGGTGGTGCTGCGCTACCACTTCTCGATCGACGCACCCGAGCCGCCGCCGCGGGTCTGGATCAGCAGCACCGCCTGGCCCTGGAACGAACTGATCGACCGCCCCAGCGACTTCGAGCGGCTGCTGACCAACTTCGGCAGCTTCCTGGCAGCGCACAGCGGCCCGCGGGAACCGGTCTACGACGGGCTGTTCGCGATCCTCAAGCTGACCCACCACTCCAACGGGAACGTCGTGCTGTTCAGCCAGTGGGACGGCGACGACCCTGGCCCGCTGGACGAGTTCGTGGCGTCCGTGGAGCAGGGGATGGCGACCCGCTCGGTGGTCCAGACCCACAGCGTCGCCGGGCTGTTCCTGCCCTATCCGGAGAAGCGGCGCCAACTTCCCTGGTTCCAGGCGACCATGACGCTCAACCCCTCGGGCGACAACCAGCGCGGCAAGTACAAGTCGGCCTACCACCGGGAGCCGTTCGACCGGGCCCGGATCGGCACCCTCTGGGACTGGCTGACACGGGACGTGAGCGGGGTGGACCTCACCAAGACGCTGGTGCAGATCGACTCCTACGGCTGCCGGATCAACGCCCGCCGGCCGGAGGAGACCGCCGTGGCGCAGCGGGACTCGATCATGAAGCTGCAGTACCAGACCTACTGGACCGATCCGGCCGAGGACGCCGACCATCTGGCGTACCTGAGCGGCCTCTACCGGGAGGTGTACCGGGAGACGGGGGGCGTCCCGGAGATCGACACCGCGACGGACGGCGCCTACGTCAACTACCCGGACGTGGACCTGGGCACGGTCGACCAGCCCGACCCGGCCTACCCGAGGCTGTACTACAAGGGGAACTATCCACGACTGCAGCGCACGAAGGCCTACTGGGACGGGGAGGAGGTGTTCCACCATGCCCAGTCGATCCGGCCCCTCCGGGCCTGAGCGGCGACCCACGGTGCGCTGAGCCAGGGGCTGGGCGGTCCGGACAGTCCGGACAGTCCGGGCGGGTAGGACGGTCCAGGTGGGTCGGGCGGCCGGGAGGTCGGGCGCACCACAGCGTCCGTGGCCCGGCCGGGGCGGCGGCCCCGGGGCTGCCGCCCCGGCCGGGTCCCGCCGCCCGGCAGCCCCGCCGGCCTACGCGGCCTGCTCTGCACCCTCCTCGACGATCCGCCCGTCGTGGAGCTCGATCACCCGGTCGGCGAGCCCCATCAGCGTCGGGTCGTGGGTGGCGACCAGAACCGTGACGCCCTCGCTGCGGACCACCGCGCGCAGCAGTTCCATGATCGAGCGGCCGGTCTCGGAGTCCAGCTGCCCGGTGGGTTCGTCGGCGATGATCAGGCCCGGGTCGTTGGCCAGTGCGCGGGCGATCGCGACGCGCTGCTGCTGGCCGCCGGAGAGCTCGCCCGGTCGCTGGTTGGCGTGGTCGGCCAGGCCGACCAGCGCCAGCAGGGTGTGGGCGCGCTCCTCGCGCTCGGCCGGCGGGACCTTGCGCAGCCGCATCGGCACACCGACGTTCTCGGCGGCGGTGAGCATCGGGATCAGTCCGAAAGACTGGAAGACGAAGCCGATCCGCTCCCGCCGCAGGGCGAGTCGGCTGTCCTCGTCCAGCCCGCCGAGGTCGATGCCGTCCAGCGCGATACTGCCGCCGGTCGGCGCGTCCAGGCCACCGACCAGGTTGAGCAGGGTGGTCTTGCCGGAACCGGATCGGCCCTTGAGCGCGGTGAGTTCGCCGCGTTCGATCGAGAAGTTGATGCCGCGCAGGGCGTGGACGGTCCGCTCGCCGGTGCCGAAGCTGCGCCGGAGGTCGGTCACGGCCACCATCGGGCCGGTGGTCGTCAGGGCGGTGTCGGCGGCCTGGTGCTGCGTCATGCGGCGTCCCCCTGTGGGCGGTGACTACCCGGTTCTGTCCGGGTCAACGGGTGAGGCGAGTTCGCGGGTTCACCCGTCCCGCGGGGAATTCGCGAAAGGGAAGATCCCCGGCCAAGGACGGGTGGTGAAGCCAAAGTTGTGAAGTGTGCATGGCATTTCAGCGGCTCGTTGCCGGCGGGGATCCTATCAATGCAAGGAATTTGCTCAGGGTTACTTGATTCGCGCAAGTCCCTTCCGTTCCCGGATCGAATCTGACAGCATCGTCCGCTATCCGGTGACCGTTTGGTCGGTGATCACTGCGCCGGTGTGCCCGTGAGGTGTCCGTCTGTGGCCGATGTGTGTCCGGGCGGGGCCGGATCGACGGGTGGGGCTGGGCTGCGACCGGGGACGCGACCGGGGGAGGAACGTGATGCTCGGCTTCGTCGTGCGCAGACTGCGCGGACGATTGCCGCTGGCTGCTGCCGTCCTGCTGACGGTGCTGATCACCACGGCAGTGTTGACCGCCCTGGTGACCTTCAACAGCAGCGTCGGCCAGGCCGGCCTGCGGCAGGCGCTCCAGGGCTCGAGCCATGCCCGGACCTCGGTGGTGGTGACCGCCGAACACGGCCTGGATCAGCGGCAGAAGGACGAGGAGGCGCTCGCCTCATACCGGCAGAAGCTCTTCGGTGAGCTGCCCGTACGCACCGACAGCCTGCTGCGCAGCCGCTCCTACGGCCTACCAGGCGGCGACGCCGCGTCAGCCGGGACCGCTGCGGCCGGCACGCCCGCAACGGGAACCCCCGCAACGGGAACCCCCACCGCCGGGACCCCCACCGCCAGAACCCCCGCCCCCGCAACGCCCGCCCCCGCAACCGCGACGGCCGGCCAGTCCAGCACGGCCAAGGTCGACCTGACGGTCCTCGCCGACCTCGACCGCAACCAGGTGCGGCTGACCGCCGGCGCCTGGCCGGGCGCCGTCACCGGTCCGGTCCGGTCCGCCGCCCTCCAGGTCGCCGTCCCGCAGGCCCTGCTGGCCAGGCTCGGCCTGGCCGCCCAGGCGCTGCCCGCGGACGTCCAGCTCGCCGACCGGCTCGACGGCAAGCCGCTGGCCGTCCGGATCACCGGCACCTACCGGGCCGTCGACCCGTCCGCCCCGTACTGGCGCATCGACCCGGTCGGCGGCCACGAGGTCGAGACCGGCGGGTTCACCACCTACGGCCCGATGATGGTCGACCAGAGCGCCTTCACCGCGGGCGGTCTGCCGCAGAGCAGCCGCGGGTGGCTGCTCGACGCCGACTTCGCGGGCGTCGACCAGGACATCGCCGAGGCCATCGGCGAGCGGACCCAGGGCCTGAACGGCGACCTGGGGAAGACGTCCTCGCTCAGCGCCGACACCGAACTCCCGGATCTGGTACGCGAACTGTCGGCAAGTCTGATGGTCGCCCGGTCCACCCTGCTGATCGGCGCCCTCCAGCTGGCGGTGCTGGCCACAGCCGCCCTGCTGTTGGTCGTCCGGCTGATCTCGGCCCACCAGGAACGGGAGAACGAGTTGCTCGCCGCACGCGGCGCCTCCGGTGCCCGGCTCGGCGGCTTCACCGCCCTGGAGTCGGTGCTGCTGGCACTCCCGGCCGCGGTGTTCGCACCCCTGCTCACCCCGTTCCTGGTCCGCGTCCTGGCGGGCTTCGGCCGGTCCCACCAGGTCGCCCTGGACACCCGCCTGAGCTGGACGCTCTGGCCGGTGGCCGTCATCGGCGCCCTCGTCTGCATCATGCTGGCCACCCTGCCCAGCCTGCTGCGCGGCGCCGGCGCCGCCCTGCGCCGCAAGGCCGGCCGCCGCCAGGCGCTGGTCTCCGGAGTCGCCCGCAACGGCGGCGACCT
The DNA here is from genome assembly GCF_053596495.1 of Kitasatospora sp. NPDC001683. Classification (NCBI taxonomy): domain Bacteria; kingdom Bacillati; phylum Actinomycetota; class Actinomycetes; order Kitasatosporales; family Streptomycetaceae; genus Kitasatospora; species Kitasatospora sp. NPDC001683. The sequence continues at coordinate 31,310 of NZ_JBSFGK010000054.1, read as the reverse complement.
CGCGGTGCTCGCGCTGGCGGTGCTCGCCTACCAGCAGCTCGACCAGTACGGCGGCGGGCTGTCCACCGACTCCTCCGGCAGGCTCGGGGTCGACCTGCTGCTGGTCGCCACCCCCACGCTGGCGCTGTGCGCGGGAACCCTGGTCGTGCTGCGCCTGCTGCCGCTGGTCGCCCGGCTGGGCGCCCGGGTCGCCGCCCGGGGCAGCGGCCTCGGCCCGGCCATGGTCGGCTGGCAGCTGGCCCGTCAGCCCGCCCGGGCGACCGGGCCGGTGCTGCTGCTCGTCATGGCCGTGGCCACCGGCGTGCTCGCCCTCGGCCAGCACGCCACCTGGACCGCCTCCCAGCGCGACCAGGCCGCGTTCGCCACCGGCGGCGGCCTGAGGATCTCCGCCGCGCACAGCGCGCTGATGGGCCAGGGCGGCCGCTACGGCGCCCTGCCCGGCGGCGACCGGCTGGTCCCGGTGGCCCGCGAGGAACAGCCGCTGTCGAACGGCACCGCGCAACTGCTCGTGGTGGACACCGCGGCCTTCGCCGACCGCGTCCCGGTCCGCGTTGACCTGCTCGGCGGGCACTCCGGCGGGGAGCTGTTCCGCCCGCTCGCCGAGCCGGCCCCGACCGGGGCGGCGGCCGGAGTGCCGCTGCCCGGCCGCCCGCTGCGGATCGACGCCGACCTCTCCATCCACCAGAACTTCCACGGGAAGATCCCGCTGCCCGGCACCCTGCACATGGTGTCCGACGCGCCCCCGGAGGTGGCGCTGCTGCTGCGGGACCGCTTCGGCTACGTCCACAAGGCCCCGTTCGCCGCCCTCCCGGTCAACGGCGACCTGCGCGCCTCGGCCCCGCTGAGCGCGCTGGTCGACGCCCCGATGGGCTCCGCCGCCGCCCCGCTCACCGTGGTCGGGGCGACTGTGTCCTACAGCGACCGCGCCGACGGCGAGATCACCGTGCGCGGGCTGGCCGTCTCCGACAGCGCCGACGGCCCCGCAGCCGACGTCCCGGTGCCGGCCGGGCTCTCCTGGAGGGCGCCCGACGTCGCGGCGACCGCGAGCACCAAGTCCGGGCCTCCGGCCGTCGTCCGGCCCGACCCGGCCGACGCCAACCAGCTGTTCACCGTCGACTTCGCCTTCGCGAACGGCACCGGGGACACCATCCGGACCGTCCTCAGCCCGGTCGGGGCGACCGCCCCGACGACGGTGTCCGGCGTCGCCACCCAGGACTACCTGAAGCTCACCGGCGCCTCGGTCGGCGACACCATCCGGGTGCCGTTCGCCGGGATCACCCTGCCGGTCAAGGTCACCGGGGCGGTCGAGGCCGTGCCGGTTGCCGGCCGCACCGCGCTCGTCGTCGACCTGGGCACCGTGGCGCGGCTGCTGGCCGCCCAGGGCCGTTCCGTGCCCAGCCACGCCGAGTGGTGGCTGCCCGCGACCGGACCCGGCGACCGCACCCCGGCCGAGGCCGCCGTCGCCCTGCGGTCCGCCCCGGGCTCCCAGGACGTCCAGCTCTCCGGCGAGGTGGCCGAAGGGCTGCTCAGCGACCCGGTGGGCGCCGCCCCGCAGAACGCGCTGATGGCGATCGCGCTCGTCACCGCCGTGCTCGCCGCGATCGGCTTCGTCGCCGCCGTGGCCGGCTCCGCCCACGAGCGCGCCCGGGACTCCGCGCTGCTGCTCGCCCTGGGCGCGCCGCGCAAGCAGGTCAGCCGTACCGTCGCCGCCGAACAGGCGCTGCTGGTCGGTCTCGGCGGCACCGTCGGGCTCGCTCTGGGGGCCCTGCTCGTCCACCTGATCGTGCCGTTCGTGGTGCTGACGCCCGCCGCCCGGCAACCGATGCCCGAGGCCCTGATCGAACTGCCGGTCGGCCAGGCCCTGTTGCTCGCGGCCGCGATCGCCGTCGTCCCGCTGCTGTCGGGCTTCCTCATCGGACGCCGCCGTCGGGACGTGGCCGGCCGGCTGCGCCACGTGGAGGAGATGTGACCATCCAGGCCGGCACCGGCGTGCCCACCCCTGAGACCGCCCACCGCCCCGCGCCCTGGGTCCGCACCAGGCTGCGGGCCAGCCCGCTGGCCGCGGTGCTGATGGCGGCCCTCGCCTTCGTCACGGTCTTCCTCGCGGCGGCCTTCCCCCGCGTCGCGGACCGGGGCGCGGACGCGGCGCTCCGCGCCTTCGTCAGCCAGAAGGGCCTCAACCCGACCAGCCTGCAGACCACTTCCAGGACTCAGAACGACGACAACGCCGCCGAGCTCGACCGGGTGGAGCAGAAGCTCACCGCGAAGGTCGGCCGACAGCTCACGCTGTCCGGGTCAGGCCAGGCCTACGGCGCCAAGGCGCTGAGCTCGCGCGGCATGGCCAACCGGGAGTACGTCCGGATCTCCGACGCGAACGACCCCGTGCTCAGCCTGCTCCACCTGCACGACCTGGCCGCCCGGGCCACCCTGACCGACGGCACCTGGCCGACCCGCGGCGACGGCCACGGCCCGCTGCCGATCGTGATCAGCAAGCAAGCCGCCGAGACCATCCGCATCAAGCTCGGCGACGTCATCGACAACGGCGTCGAGGGTTCGGGCACCCAACGGAGCACCGTGGTGGTCGGCTTCTACCGGATCAACGATCCCCACGACCCGTTCTGGGACGACCTGGGCTGCCCGGCCCGCGCCTGCCTGAACGCCACCCGCGAGCACGAGCACTGGACGACCAGCGGCTTCGTCGACGGAGGCAGCCTGCCCGCGCTGGCCCGCTGGGGCTCGGGCGGCGAGAACTTCTGGCGGCTGCCCGTCGACCCCGCAACGCTGCGGGCCGACCAGCTCGACCGGACCCGCAACACCATCAGCTCGTTCCTGACCGGGCCCGGCGCAAGCGCCCTGATCTCCGAGACCCGGCGCTCGGACCTGCACACCAGCTCGGGCCTGCCCGACATCCTCACCCGGGCGGACGAGCGCTACCGGGCCTCGCTGCCACTGAGCACGATCGGCCCGGCCGGGGTCGCGGGCGTCGCCACCGTGGTGCTGTTCCTGGCCGCCGCCCTCACCACCGACCGGCGCACCGGCGAGATCCGGCTGCTCCAGGCCCGCGGCGGCTCCCGCACCGGGGTGCTGCTGCGACTGGTCGGCGAGGGCGCGGCCACCGTCCTGCCCGCCGCCGTGCTCGGGACGGCCCTGGCGATGGTGCTGCTGCCCACCCCCCGGTGGGGCCAGTCGGTACTGGCCGCCCTGGCCGCGGCGCTGCTCGCCCTGCTGGCCTTCCCGGCCCGCACCGCCCTGCTGTGGTCGCGGCGGAAGCCCGCCGGCGGCCGGCGCCGGCTGGTCGGCGAACTCGCCGTCCTCGCGGTCACCGTCGCGGCCGTGGCGGAGGTCCGCCGCCGCGGCGTCGGCTCGGGCGGCGGACTGGACCCGCTGCTGGTCGCCGCCCCGCTGCTGCTCGCCGTCAGCGGCGGGCTGCTGCTGGCGAGGATCGAGCCGGTCGCGGTCGGCCGGCTGGCCAGACTCGCCGCCCGGGGGCGTGGTCTGATCGCCTTCCTCGGCCTGGCCCGCGCCGCCCGGGACACCTCGGGACGCCGCAAGCCGTCCGTGCTGCCGCTGCTCGCCCTGCTGATCGCCGTCACCACGACCGGCTTCGGCGCCACCGTGCTCGACACCGTCGACCACGTCCGCAGCCGCGCCGCGCGCATCGCCACGGGCGGGGACATCGGCGTCTCCCTCCCGGACTACGCCACCCTGCCCGAGTCCTTCACCAAGGCCGCCGCCGCACTGCCCGGCGTCCACGCCTCCACCGGGGCCTGGGTCGAGCCCAAGGCCCGCTTCGTCGGCGCTGACCAGGCGTACACCGAGGCCTACCTGGTGGCGATCGAGCCCACGGCCTACGCCGAGATCGCCCGCACCCTCGGGGTCGGCGAGTTCGACCCGGCGAAGCTCGCCGGGACGCCCGGCGGCCGGGACACCCCGGTGCCCGCCCTGTTCAGCCGCGACCTGGCCAAGCGCCTGGCCGCCGGCCCGGCCGAGATGCGCACGCCCAACGGGAACGGCCTGCGCCTCACCGTCGCCGGGATCGTCCCCGCCACCCCCGCCCTGCCCGACCCGGGCAAGCCGTTCGTCGTCGTTCCCGCCGGCCCCGCCTGGGAGCGGCTGCCGGACACCAAACGGACGAACAAGTGGTTCGCCGTCGGCGACGTCGACCCCGAGCAGGTCAGGTCCGCACTGCGGGACAACGGCCGGTCCCAGCCGACCGGCCTGGCCAGACTGGTCGCGGAGGACGCCGCGGCCGCCGGCAGGTCCACCCACGGCCTACCCGCCGGATACACCGTGCACAGCAGCCGGGAGACCGTCACCCAGCTCGCCGACGACCCGCTGCAGCACGCCGCCGGACGGCTGTTCTGGTACGCGGCCGCCGCCGGAGCCGGATTCGCCCTGCTCGCCGTCCTGCTGACACTGTTCCGAGCCGCACCCGACCGCACGGCCCTCCTCGCCCGGCTGCGCACCATGGGCCTGCGACCCCGGCAGGGGCTGGCGCTGATCGTCACCGAGGCGCTGCCGCAGACCCTGGCGGCGGCCGTCGGCGGCGGCCTGGTCGCGCTGGCGGCGGTCGCCCTGCTGGGCGGGGCCTTCGACATCTCGACGCTGGTCGGCGCCAGGGTCGGGGAGGTCATCAGCCCCGTGCTGATGCCGGTGCTGCTGCCCACCGCGGGCCTGGCCCTGCTGGTCGGCCTCGGGGTGGTGGCGGAGACGCTGGTCGCCGGCCGGCGACAGATCGCCACCGAACTGCGGGCGGGGGAGCAGGCGTGACAGCGGGACCAGCGGCACGGGCCGTGACGGCGGAGAGCACCGGGAGCGGGCGGACGGCCGGGACCGGCGAGACCGTCAAGACCGTCGAGACCGTCGAGACAGGAGTTCAGCGGTGAAGAGCACCCCCCAGGAGCGGCCGACCGTCGAGGCCCCCAGCCTGCAGGAGCTCCGGCAGCGGGCCCTCGCCGCCGCCTCCCCCAAGGCGTACGGAGCGGGCGCGGCCATCGTCTGCGACCGGCTGGTGCGGATCTTCAGCGCCGAGGGGATCGAGGTCCAGGCGCTGCAGGGCCTGGAACTGACCATCCAGCAGGGCGACCTGGTCGCCCTGGTCGGCGCCTCCGGCAGCGGCAAGTCCACCCTGCTCACCATCCTCGCCGGGCTGGACGTGCCGACCGCCGGCACCGCCACCGTCGCGGGCTGCGACCTGCTGGAGATGTCCGCCAAGGAGCGGCTGCGCTACCGGCGCGAGGTCGTGGGCTTCATCTGGCAGCAGACCGCCCGCAACCTGCTGCCGTTCCTGACCGCCGCCGAGAACATCGCCCTGCCGATGCAGCTGCGCGGCCGGCGGGCCGGGGCGCTCGGCCCGAAGGGGAAGGCCGCCCGGGTGGCCGAGCTGATGGAGGCGCTGGAGATCGGGCACCTCGCCCACCGGCGCCCCAACGAGCTCTCCGGCGGCCAGCAGCAGCGGGCCGCGATCGCGGTGGCGATGGCGAACAACCCGCCGGTGCTGCTCGCCGACGAGCCGACCGGCGAGCTGGACTCCGAGACCGCGGGGGTGATCTTCGAGTCCTTCCGCACCGTCAACCGGGAGCTCGGCACCACCGTCGTGATCGTCACCCACGACCCGATGGTCGCGGGCGAGGTCCGCCGCACGGTGGCGATCCGGGACGGACGGACCAGCAGCGAGGTGCTGCGCCGCACCGTGACGGACGAGCACGGCGAGGAGTCGATCAACGAGCGGGAGTACGTGATGCTGGACCGCACCGGGCGGGTGCAGCTGCCGGTCAAGTTCCTGGAGGCGCTCGGCATGGAGCACCGGGTGGCGGTCGACCTGGCGGCCGACCACATCGAGGTCCGTCCGGACGACGTCACGGGGGGCTGACCCGGTCCCAGCCGTCACCGCCCATTCGCTGGAAGAGGCCGCTGCCCTCGGCGTCCGTCCGGAGGTCGGACGGCGCGGCCCCGGCGATGGGCCGGCCCCGCGAGGGGGCGGTGCAGCGGGCGAAGACGAGCAGGGCACCGGCCGCCAGGCCGAGGATGCCCAGTGCGGTCAGGACGCGTAGCCAGGTCAAGGGAGTGCCTCCTGGGGACGGTGCGAGGGCGCGCCGCCGGGGTGTATCGGCAGCTCGGCCCGCGCGGTCGAGTGCCCACGGTCGGTCTCTTCCCGCCGTCCGCCGCGCGACAGGTGGTCCGCGCGGGCGCTCGAAGCGCTACAGGGGCGCGTCACACCACCGCGCGCGCCCCCCAGGGCGATGACCGGCCGCCCGGTCCGCACCTCGGTGTCCGGGTACGGGCGCCCGGCCGTGGTCAGCAGCCGCGGATCCAGGTGCTCGTCGGGGCTCAACCGGGAGACCGGCCCGTACTCCGTCAGGTTGTAGGTCTGCCGCAGCACCCGGCCCAGCCGCCGGGTCGTCTCCGCCAACCGGCGCGGCGAGGGCGGGCAGCCGGTGTAGCCGACCCGCTGCAGGCTCCCGGTGCCGGTCGCGGCCGGCAACGGGTGGTCCAGCAGGCCGTAGAGCAGGTGCGACGGCAGGCACGCCCGGGACACCCGGTACCGCTCGACCGCCGCGAGCACGTCCTCGGCCACGAAGCCCTCCTGCAGCACCACCGTGCCGCCCGCCGCCAGCGCGAAGTCCGCGGTCGCGCCGCCGCCGTGACCCAGCGGGGTGCGGAGCAGGAAGCACGCCCCCGACAGCAGCGCCGGCCGGGGCGGACGGGCGAAGCGGCGCAGCACGCCCTTCGGTCGCCGGGTCGTGCCGCTGGTGAACCGCACGGCCATCACGTCCTCGGGCCGGCAACGGGGCTCCAGCGGGGCGGGCGACCAGAGCCGTCACGGCAGCCAGGTGCGGATGTCCGGCATGTCGCTCCCCCAGCGCACATGGTCATCGGTCAGCTCGCCAGCGTATCCACCGGCGGGTTCGGGAGCGCCGGACTTGTTAGGGTCGGCGGTCGGACACGGACGGGGAAGCGGTGGGCGGCGAGGTGGAGGCGGCGGTCGTGGCACCGCGCGGGGTGCTGGACCTGCGGGGCGAGGCCGGGACGGGGTTCCTGGTGGGGTACCCGGCCGAGGCCGTAGTGGTGGTGTCGGGCCTGCCGGGGGCGGGCAAGAGCACGCTGCTGCGGCGCTGGGCGGCGGCCGGAGCGGTCTCGACGGTGGACCCGCGGACGGTGCACGAGGCGTGCGAGGCGGTGATGCCCGCGATCCTGCCGTACGCGGTGTACCGGCCGTGGGCGCGGCTGGAGCACTTCCGCCTGCTGCGCGCCTCGGTGCGGCGGGGCGGGCCGCTGCTGGTGCACGACTGCGGCAGCCGCGCCTGGATGCGCCGCTGGCTCGCCCGGGAGGCCGCCCGGCAGGGGCGCGAACTGCACCTGGTGCTGCTCGACGTCGGCGCCGCCACCGCCCTCGACGGCCAGCGGGCGCGCGGGCGGCACGCCTCCGCCCGGGTCTTCGCCCGCCACCACCGTGGCCTGGGGCGGCTGTTGGCGGCGTTCACCCGGCACGCGCGGTCCGGCGGGCCGGTGCCGACCCCGGAGGCGGCGTCCGTGCTGCTGCTCGACGCCGTCTCCCGGTCGAGGGCCGAGGCGGCCCGGTTCGGTGGGGCGCGCCGGGCTCAGTGACGGCGGGCCAGGCGCTCCGCCTCCGCGTGCCACCAGCCGGGCGGGCTGGGCCCGTTGACGGCGGCGGTCGGCTGGTCGGGGTGGAGCCCGAGGGGGCGCAGGGCGTCGGCGTCGATCCGCACGTCGAACCAGCACTGCCAGTGCCCGTCCGGACCGACGTCGCAAGGCGCGTCCCACCGGACGGCCTCCGGCGGGAAGCGCATCCGGTCGATGCCCCGGTCACGCGGTCAAGCGCGGAGCACGGCCATGGGCGTCGGGCGGCCGGTCCGGTTCCGGTAGCCGGCGATGGTGATCCACTCGGTCATGACGGCATGACGGCACGGAGCCGTACGGAGTCGGAGGGGGTTCGCGAGCGGATGACGGGCGACGAGGAACGTGGAGTACCCGCTGGGGTGTTGGCGGCCGAGCGGGTCGCCGCCCGGCTGGGGTTCGGCAAGAGCTGCACCCGGGAGGTCGGCCGGCTGCTGGCGTTCGCCGCCGCGGCCAAACCGGGCGGGACGGTCGCGGAGAGCGGCACCGGCGCGGGGGTCGGCACGGCCTGGCTGTGCAGCGGACTCGGCCCGGGCGCCCGGCTGGTCACGGTCGAGCGGGACGGGCGACTGGCCCGGAGTGCGGCGGAGTCGTTCGAGGAGGATGCCCCGTTCGACGTGTTCTTCTGTGACGGCGGCGGCAAGCGCGACGACCCCGACCGGGTGGTCGAACTGCTCGCCCCCGGCGGCCTGTTGGTCCTGGACGACTTCACGCCCTCGCCGCACTGGCCGCCCCGCTTCGGCGGCGAGGTCGACCGGCTGCGCCTGCACTACCTGACGCACCCCGCGTTGGCGGCCACCGAAGTGCTGACCGCACCGGGCAGTTCGGCCGTCCTGGCCACGCGGAGGATCTGAGCGGAGGGAGGGAGGGAGCGAGCGAGCGGATGGTCACGATCGAGACTCCCCGGCTGGTGCTGCGGCGCTGGCGCGAGGACGACGTGCCGGCGATGGCAGCGGTGAACGCCGACCCCGAGGTGATGCGGTGGACCGGCGAGCGCGTCATGGCCAAGCTCGGCCTGCGCCCCGAACGGCAGATCACCGTCCTCGGCAACGGCAGCGCCGTCCGCGTCCACCAACCGACCCGCGCCGACCACCTGTCCCGCCTCCGGCCCTGACCCGGAAAACCGCTCGCTCCGCACGCGGTGCGCCGCCTACGCTCGGCGCACCGAAAGAGCGAGCAGGGGGGCGCATGAGCCGGGCCCAGGCCGTACGGGCGGCCAACGCGTTGGGGGAGCGCTGGGTCGGGCAGACCGACCCGGGGCGAGGGACGGTCCTGATGCCGGCCGGCGTCTGGCCGCTGCTCGGGCTGCTGGCCCCGGCCGGAAGCACCACCGTCCAGGGTGAGTTGGCGCAGGCGCTCGGGGTGCCGGTCGCGGTCGCCGCCGAGCGCGCCCGTGCCCTGCTCGGCCTGCTGCGGGACATCCCGGCGGTGCGGTCCGCGCTCGGGGTCTGGAGCGACGACCGGCTGCGGCTGAGCTCGGAGTGGCTGGCCTCCGTCCCGGCGGACCTGGTCGGCCGGCTGACCGGTGATGCGGGGCGCGACCGCGCTTTGCTGAACGCCTGGGCGGCCGAACAGACGGACGGCCAGATCGAGGAGATGCCGGTCGAGCCGGGCCCGGGCAACCTTCTGGTGCTGGCGGCGGCGCTCACCGTCCGGACGGACTGGATCAAACCGTTCCGGGACTACGGCGCCTTCGGGGAGGACGCGGCGGACGGTTGGGGCCGGGCCGTCCACTACCTGACCCGGGCGACGTCCCTGCTGGACCGCGCGGCGCTGCTGGAGACGTCCGCCGGGCCGGTGACCGAGCTGCGGGTGCTCGGGTGCGGCGACATCAGCGTCCACCTGCTGCTCGGCGAGCCCGAGGCCGCGCCCGGAGACGTGCTGTCCGCCGGGATCGGGGTGCTCTCGCAGCGGGTCCGCCGGACCACCGCCGACCGGCTGCCCGTCGGCGTCGCCGGCCCGGGGCTGACGATCGAGGCGGTGCGGCGGTACGAGCCGGAGGACCGCCTGTTCGTCAGCGTCCCGAAGTTCACCGTCGAGTCCGGCCACGACCTGATCGCCCACCGCGGGCTCTTCGGACTGGAGACGCTCGCCACCCGGTCCGAGACGGAGGACCGGCTGCCCGGTCTGTCGGACGGTGAGCCGCCACTGTTCGTCAACAGTGCGCGCCAGAAGGCCACCGCGTCCTTCTCGGCCCGCGGTTTCCGGGCCGCCTCGGTGACGGCGATGGGGATGATGGGCGGCAGCGCCGGCAGCACCCGGAAGCCGCCGTACCTGCAGCGCTTCGTCGAGGTGGGCTTCACCCGCCCGTTCGGCTTCCTCGCCGTGCACCGGCTGTCCGGGCTGGTCCTGGCGGCGGGCTGGGTGACCGAGCCGGACCCGGGTGATGACCCGTGGGGGGCCGTGCCGGACGAGTCGGAGGAGTGGGAGGAGTGGGAAAAGTCGGAGGAGTCGGAGGAGGACTGAGCCGGCGCGGCACGGGTCGGTGGCCGGGGCCCGGGAATTCGGATGGCGCGGCGTAAGCGTCCCCGGTGGTGCCGGCGCGCTGCGAGACTGGTGTGAGTACAGTCCGTCAGGGAGAGAGGTCCCACCCCGCATGTCCAGCAGCGCTGCCGTCGACAACCCGTGGTTCCGCCGGTTCGACCCGTCCGACTTCGCTCCAGCCCGGATCGTGATCTTCCCGCACGCCGGCGGATCGGCCAGCTACTACCTGGACCACGCCAAGGCACTCGCGCCGTACGCCGACGTGCTCGCCGTCCAGTACCCGGGCCGACAGAACCGTTACAGCGAGCCCACGATCGACTCGGTGCCGGAACTCGCCGAACAGGTCTACCAGGAGCTGCGGCGGGGGTGGGTGGACCGTCCGATCGTCTTCTTCGGGCACAGCATGGGCGCGTCGGTCGCCTTCGAGGTCGCCCGCCGCTTCACCCGGGACGGCCTGGCGGGGCCGGAGCGGCTGTTCGTGTCCGCCGGCCGCGCGCCCTCGCTGCCCCGGGACACCGAGGTCCACAAGATGTCGGACGACGGCCTGCTGGAGGCGACCATCCGGCTGGGCGGGACGGACGAGCGGGTCCTCGACCAGCCGGCGCTGCGCGAGCTGATCATCCCGGCGCTGCGGGCCGACTACACCGCCATCGAGACGTACCTGGCCGCGCCGGACGCCGTCGTCCCGCAGCCGATCACCGGACTGGTGGGGGATACCGACGCCAACGCCACGGTCGAGCAGGTCGCCCAGTGGGAGCGGCACACCAGCGGCGGCTTCAGCCTGCGGGTCTTCCCGGGCGGGCACTTCTACCTGGCGGAGCAGGTCGACGCCGTGGTGCGGCTGCTCACCGAGCACCTGCGCGGCTGACCGGCCGGATGGTCCCGCCCCGCCCCGATCGGCCACCGATCGGGACAGCGGGGCGGGACCGATGGCCGCGCCGTCGGTAAGGGGGCGTCAGGTCGTGTAGGTGGCGTTCAGCTTGACGTACTCCTCGGTGAGGTCGCAGCCGTACACCGTGAACGCGCCGTCGGCGATGCCCAGGTCGATCCGGATCACCACCTCGTCGCCGCGCAGGAGCCGGCGGGCCTGTTCGAGGAGGTCGTCGTTGGGTTCCTCGGGGTACATCAGGAGGTCGTCGAAGCCGATGCTGACGGCCGCGGGGTCGATGTCGGTCTCGTCCGAGAGCTTGCCGATGGCCATGGTGATGCGGCCCCAGTTCGGGTCGGCGCCGTGCACGGCCGCCTTGACCAGCGGGGAGTTGACGACGCTCTTGCCGACGCGCTTGGCCTGGGCGTCGTCGCGGGCCCCGGTGACCCGGACCTCGATCAGTTTGGAGGCCCCCTCGCCGTCCGAGGCGATGTCCCGCACGAGGTGCAGCGCGCAGTCGTAGAGCGCCTGCTCGAAGGCGGGCAGGTCGACCTCCCCGGCGAGTCCGTTGGCGAAGATCGCGGCGGTGTCGCTGGTGGAGGTGTCGGTGTCGATGCTCAGCGCGTTGAACGTCCGGTCCATCACCCGGCGGAAGAGGGCGTCGAGTTCGGGGGCGGGGATGTCCGCGTCGGTGAAGAAGAACGTCAGCAGCGTCGCCATGTCGGGCTCGATCATGCCGACGCCCTTGGCGATGCCGACGAGCACGGCGTCGCCGCAGCGCGCGTGGACGTGCTTGGGGCGGGTGTCCGTGGTCATGATCGCCTTGGCCGCAGCCGCGAAGTCGGCCTCCGGGAACGGCCAGGTCATGGCGTCGAGCCCGGCCCGGATGCCCTCCATGGGATAGGGGCGCCCGATCACACCGGTGGAGCCGATGATCAGCTCGTCCGGGGAGACGCCGGCGATCTCGGCGACCCGGCGGCGCACCTCGGCGGCGTTCTCCGCGCCGGTGCGCCCGGTGGCGACGTTGGCGTTGCGGGAGAGCACGACCATCCCGCGGGCGCGCCGGAGCGCGGCCGCCTCGCGGCTGAGCACGACGCTGGGGCCGGCGAAGCGCGAGCGGGTGAACACGGCCGCGGACCGGCACGGGACCTCGGAGACGACCGCGGCGAAGTCGTCCTCGACGTCCTTGAGGCCCATGTTCGTCGTGATGGCCCGGAAGCCCCGGGGCGCAGCAGGCTGCATGGTCGATCGATCCCTCTCCGAATGGTCCCCGGTTCTGGTCGCCTCGGCGCGGCCTCGAACCGTTGAGCAGCGAATAGATTTGCGGAGTTCTGAATACATCAAACATCGCAGTGTGGTCAATGGGATTTCAAGTGACGGTCTGCTCAGGGCCGGAGGCTGGCCGCACGGCTCCGCGGCGCGCTCCCACTTCTGCATGAGTATGCGGCGGTTCGTAGCGGCGGCGGCTGCGACACCTACGGGATTCCTCCCGTCCCGCCCCTGCCCGTGGCCGGGCGGCTCGACTACTGTGCCTGCTTGACGCACCGTGTTCTCGCAGCCGACAGACCGTCAACAGACCGCCGGGAGGCCACCGTATGCGCCGGATCGCCGTCGTCGGAGCGGGCCAGGCCGGCCTGCAGCTCGCGCTCGGGCTGGTGGCCGACGGGTACGAGGTGACGCTGGTCGCCGAACGCACCCCGGAGCAGGTGCGCGGCGGGCGGGTGCTGTCCACCCAGGCGATGTTCGGCCCGGCGCTGCGGATCGAGGCGGCGGCCGGGCTGGACCGGTGGACTGCCGGGGCGCCGGCGGTGTCCTCGGTCGACGCGGTGCTGGTGGCGCCGTCGGCCGTCCGCGTCCTGGAGTTCACCATGACCCTGGACGAGCCCGCCCGCTCGGTGGACCAGCGGATCAAGCTGGCCGGCTGGCTGGAACTGCTCGCCGAGCGCGGCGGCCGGGTCGAGTACCGCTCGATGGACCGCGCCGGGCTGCACGCGCTGGCCCGGCGGCACGAGCTGACCGTGGTCGCGGCCGGCCGCGGCGAGCTGGCCGGGATCTTCGAACGGGACGCCGCCCGCTCGCCCTTCGACCGCCCGCAGCGCGCGCTGTCCTGCCTGTACGCGCACGGCGTCGGCTCGCCCGATCCGTCCGCCGGGCCGCGGGCCCGGATGCACGCCCTGCCCGGCCTGGGCGAGCTCTACCTGCAGCCGGCCCTGACCCGCTCCGGTCCCTGCGACATCCTGCTCTGGGAGGCGTTGCCCGGCGGCCCGCTGGACGTGTTCGGCGACGGTCCCGACCCCGGCGTCCAACTCGACCGGATCCGCGCGCTGTTGGCCGAGTACCTGCCCTGGGAGGCGGAGCTCTGGTGCGACGCCGGGCCGACCGACGCCGGGGCCGGGCTCTGGGGCGCGGTGACCCCGACGGTCCGCCGCCCGGTGGCGGAACTGGGCACGGGCGTCGACGCCGTGCACGTCCTGGGCCTGGGCGACGCGGTGGTGGTCAACGACCCGATCACCGGCCAGGGCGCCAACGGCGCCGCCCGCGCGGCGGAGGCGTACCGGCGGGCGATCCGCGAGCACGGCGACGCCCCGTTCACGGCGGACTGGATGTGCCGCACCGCAGAGCGCTTCTGGCAGCGACACGCCCGCCACACCGTCGAGTTCACGGCCGCCATGCTGACCATGCCGGACCACCTGCAGGGCGTCTTCGCGGCCGCCGCCGAGCACCCGGCGGTCGCCCGCCGGCTCGCCAACACCTACGCCGAACCGAGCGACCACGCCGCCTGGCTGGCCACGGCCGAGCTGGCCGCCGCCTACCTGTCCTCGGTCGGAGGCTAGGGTCCGCATGTGGCGGAGGGCCCCGCTTGCCCCCGCCCCGCCCCCGGGACGACGCTGGAGGGGGACGACAACGGGTGCGGGAGGCGTCTCGTGGACGGTCACGAGCCCGCGCAGCGGTCCGACAGCGGCCACCGGAGCGTGCCGCACACGGCGGACCTGCGGGTGGAGGCTTGGGCGCCGACGGCCGAGGGCTGCATCGGCGAGCTGGTGCACGCCGTGGTCGGCAGCTTCGCCGACCTGTCCGGCGCGCGGATCGTCGGCGAGCGCGCCTGCACCGTGCTCGCGGTGAGCGACCCGGACCTGCTCGCGGGCGTCCTGGAGGAGGTCATCTACCGGATGGACGCCGACGGCGAACTGCCCGCCGCGCTCGCCCTCGGGCCGATCCGCGGCCTGGACGGCGCCCGGAGCCTCGAGGTGCGCTTCCGGATGGCCGACACCTCGACGGTCGCCTTGGTCGGCGCCGTGCCGAAGGCCGTCGCGCTGTACGGTCTGGAGCTGGGCGAAGGGCCGGGCGGTTGGACCTGCGCGGCCACCGTGGACGTCTGAAACGCGCGGGACGCCCGAGCCGCGCAGGACGCACGAACCGCGCGGGACGCCCGCAACACGCGGGACCTCCGAACCGCGCGGGCCGTCCGGAACGAGCGCCGAAGGAGCGGGGTGAGCGAGGTGGAGATCGCACTGGCCGAGGCGGGCCGCTACCGCTGGCGGATCGAGCCGCGCCCGCCGATGCGGGTGCCCGGCATCGTCTTCGCGACCGGCGCGCTGCTGCCGCAGGCCGCCGGGGACCGCGCGCTGGAGCAGGTCGCGAACGTGGCGACGCTGCCCGGGATCGTCCGCGCCTCCTACGCGATGCCCGACGTGCACTGGGGCTACGGCTTCCCGATCGGCGGGGTCGCCGCCACCGACGTCGAACAGGGCGGGGTGGTCTCGCCCGGCGGGGTCGGCTTCGACATCTCCTGCGGGGTCCGGCTGCTCGCCGCCGGGGTCGACCGGGAGGAACTCGACGCCGAGCGGCTCCGCCGCCTGATGGACCTGCTGGACCGCACCGTCCCGCGCGGGCTCGGTCGCGGCGGCCTGTGGCACCTGGAAGGGCCGGAGGAGCTGGACGAGCTGCTGCTCGGCGGCGCCCGCTACGCCGTCGAACACGGCCACGGCGTGCCGCGCGACCTGGAGCGCTGCGAGGACCGGGGGGTGCTGGCCGGCGCGGCCCCCGGCGAGGTGAGCACCCGGGCCGTCGAGCGTGGTCTGCAGCAGGTCGGCAGCCTCGGCTCGGCCAACCACTTCCTGGAGGTGCAGGCCGTCGACCGGGTGCACGACCCGGAGACGGCCGCCGCCTTCGGGCTGCGGGCGGGCCAGGTCTGCGTCATGATCCACTGCGGCTCGCGCGGCCTCGGCCACCAGATCTGCACCGACCACGTCCGCGCCATGGACCGCGAGCTGCACCGCTACCGGATCGATCTCCCGGACCGCCAACTCGCCTGCACCCCGGTCGACTCCCCGCGCGGCCGCGCCTACCTGGGCGCCATGACCGCCGCGGCCAACTACGGGCGGGCGAACCGACAGCTGCTCTCCGAAGCCGCCCGCCGGGCCTTCGCCACCGCCCTCGGCGTCGGGCTGGAGCTGGTCTACGACGTCTCGCACAACCTCGCCAAGCTGGAGACCCACGAGGTGGACGGCGCGGCGCGGAAGCTGTGCGTCCACCGCAAGGGCGCCACCCGCGCCCTGCCGCCCGGCGACCCCGACCTGCCCGCCGACCTGGCCGGGGCCGGTCAGCCGGTGCTGGTGCCGGGGACGATGGGCACCGCCTCGTACGTCATGGTCGGCCTGCCCGACAACGAGGCCTTCCGCTCCGCCTGCCACGGCGCCGGGCGGGTGTGGAGCCGCCACCAGGCGCTGCGCACGGTGCGCGGCGAGCACCTGAAGGGCGAACTGGAGGCGCGCGGCATCGCCGTCCGGCCCGCCTCGATGCGGGCCCTGGCCGAGGAGACGCCCGAGGCCTACAAGGACGTGGACGCGGTCGCCGCCGTCACCGAGGCCGCCGGACTGGCCCGGCAGGTCGCCCGGCTGGTGCCGCTGGGGGTGTGCAAGGGTTGACATCCTCCTCCGGCTGAAGCCGGGGGATTCCAACCCTCGCGGGTCAGGCTTTGCCGGCTGCAGCCAGGGGTATCCACGGGTATCAGATGGCGGGTGAGCGGCCGCCGGGCCCGGGCCCGGGCACGCCCCGCGACCCGCCCGGGCCGGCACGCCGTGGTGCTCCGACCCGCCGGTCGCGGTCCGGAGCACCTGGTCACGGTCCGGTGCACCGGACACGGTCGGAGCAACAAGGTCACTGTCCGAAGCGCCGGTCACGGTCCGGAGCGCCAGTCACAGGAGGTGGACATGCCGGGGAACACGGCCGGGCCGGTGATCGAGCTGCGCTCGCTCACCAAGCGGTACGGCGCCACGATCGGGATCGAGGACCTCGACGTGACCGTCGAGGCCGGCGAGGTGTTCGGGCTGCTCGGCCCCAACGGCGCCGGGAAGACCACCACCCTGCGCTGCCTGGTCGGCCTGCTCGGCCCGAGCGGGGGCCGGGTGCGGGTGCTCGGCCTGGACCCGGTGGCCGATCACCGCCGGCTCGCCCCGTCGCTCGGCTACCTGCCCGGCGAGCTGCGCCTCTATCCCGAACTCACCGGGCAGCAGACCCTCGACCTCCTCGCCGCCCTCCAGGGCGCGCCGGTGCCCCGGCAACGCGAGCTGTGCGAACGGCTGAAGCTCACCCCGGCCGAGCTCGCCCGGCCGGTGGGGGAGTACTCGCGCGGCATGAAGCAGAAGCTGGGGCTGGTCCAGTCGTTCCAGCACCGGCCCGCCGTGGTGGTGCTGGACGAACCCAGCGAGGGGCTGGACCCGCTGCTCCAGGAGACCTTCTTCGAACTGCTCGCCGAGGAGACCGCGGCCGGGCGCACCGTGCTGCTCTCCAGCCACGTGCTGCCCGAGGTGCAGCGGACCTGCGGCCGGGTCGCGATCGTGCGCCAAGGGCGGCTGGTGACCGTCCGCTCGGTGGCCGAGCTGCGCCGGGCCCGGGCCCGCCGGGTGCGGCTGGTGTTCGCCGACGGGCGGGGCGCGCGGCCGCTCGGGGCCGCCGAGCGGTGGTCCCCGCGCTGGGAGGGCGGGCGGGTGGAGCTGCTGGTGCCGCCCGACGAGGTGGTGCCGGCCGTGCGGAGCCTGCTGGCCGAACTGCCGGTGGCCGACCTGACGGTGGAGGAGGCGGGCTTGGACGAGGCCTTCCTCGACCTCTACCGCTCCGGCGAAGACCTCTATCGCTCCGGCGAACAGGAGGAACGGCCGTGACCCCGGGCACCGTCAGCCGCCGCCTCCCGCTGGTCTGGCTCGCCCTCCACCGGCGGCGCCGGATGCTGCTCACCCTGCTGATCGCGATGGTCGTCTTCGAGGTCCTGATCGTCGTGATCGCCGGAACCGTGCCGACGAACGAGGTCTTCGGCGCCCGCCGCACCCCGCCCGGCGCGTTCAAGGCCTTCAGCGGCTCCAGTGGCGACGTCTCCATCGCCAGTTACCCCGGACTGCTCGGCGCCGGGCTCACCCACCCGGTCTGGATCGCACTCCAGCTGACCGTGATCGGCTCGCTGGGCGCTGCCGCCGTCGCGGCCGACGTCGAGTCCGGCACCATCGAGCTGCTGATGACCCGTCCGGTCTCCCGGCGCCGGCTGCTCGCCGAACGGGCCGGTGCGCTGATCGCGGCCTCGGTGCTGCTCAATGCCGCGGCCACGCTGGCCGTGTCGCTCGGGGTGGCGTTCTCTCCGAAGCTGCGCGCGGCCGTTCCGGAGGGCGGGGTGTTCGCCGCCGGATTGCTGGGCTGCGCCCTCACGTTCTGCCTGATCGGGCCGGTGCTGGCGGTCTCCGCGCTCAGCCGGCGGCGGGCGCACGTGGTGGGCGCCGCCGTCGTCCTCGGCGCGGGCGGTTTCGCGCTCAACTTCATCGCCCTGGCCTGGTCCCCGGCCGGACCGCTGCGCTACCTCAGCCCGTTCCACTACTACGCGCCGGGCGACGCGCTCGCGCACGGCGGTGTGCCCTGGACGTCACCGACGGTGCTGCTCGGGGTGGGACTGCTCGGGCTGCTGGCCGCCTTCCGGCTGCTGGAGCGGCGGGACCTGGCGATCTGACCTCGGCCGTCCTCGGCCGTCCTCGGCCGTCCTCGGCCGTCCGAGCGACGTCGGGCCGTCACGTCGGCGCCCCCCGACGACCTGCCGAGGTTTGGCCCCGGCCGCCGCCACCCGGCGGTCCCGGTGCCCGGCCGCGAGCGCGGCCCCGACCCCGGTCAGCAGCTCCGCCGCCCGCATCAGGCGCCCGCCCGGCCGGTGCGCAGCGGCTCGGCGCTCAGGCCCATCCGGCCGGTCATCACGCGGGTGGCGCCGAGTTCGAGTGCGGCGCCGAAGGCGGCGGCCCGCCGGGCCGGGCCGTTCTGGGCGGCGGGCGCGGCCAGCAGACCGAGGCCCGCCGCGGCGGACACGGCCGAGCCGCCGAACGCGAACGGCAGCTCCCGCCGGCCGTCGTGCCAGCTCGGCACGGCGGTGTCGGCGATCGGCACGGCCGGGTACGTGCAGACGGCCGGCCCCAGGAGGGCGGCGCCGGCCCCGGCGGCCGTACCGAGGCGCGGCAGCCGTCCGCTCACGGTGCTCGCGGCGGCGCCGGCCAGCGGCACGTACCCGGCGAGCAGCCAGGAGCCCACGCTCATCGGCGAGGTCGGCTTGACGACGCGCAGCATGTTGACGAAGCGCCCCGGCCGGCCGAGGTCGTGGACCAGCGCCGCCAGGGACAGCCCGATCGCGCCGAAGGCGCCCACCCGCAGCGGGCGGGCCAGCTCCGGGCAGCCGCAGGCCCTGGCACCGGCGGCCAGCGCCGAGGAGCCGCCCGCGAGCCCGCCGAGGAACAGGTAGCCGGCGATGTCGAGCGGTTTCCAGACGCCGCTTCTTCAGCACCGGCCGGCCGTAGTACGGGTCGAACTCGGCCGGGGGCCCACCGCCCGCTCCCGGCCGCCGCCGCGGGTGTGCCCGGGCCGGCTCATCGGGCCCTCCGCAGGCAGCAGGCCGCCACGCCCGCGGCGACCGTGACGGCGGCGACGGTGGCCCGGCGCCACATGGCGGGCAGGTCACGGATGGTCACCACCGGGTCCGGCGGAAGTCCGTAGACCTCGGGTTCGTCCAGCAGCAGGAAGAACGCGCCCGCGCCGTCCACCCCGTCCCGCGGGTCCGCGCCGTACAGCCGGGCGCCCGGGGCCCTCGACTCCTCGACGAACGCGACGTGGCGCCAGGAGTCGCCGCCGAGGCCCCGGGTGTTGTCGTACGACATCCCGATCAGTTCGAGGCCGTGCTCGGGAACGGCGTTCCACTCCTTGCACGCCACCTCGCAGGCCTTGCACCCGATGCACACCGACGTGTCGGTGAAGAACCGTTCCTGGGGACTGATCAGGAGTGACTCCCGATGAGCCGCACGCCCCGAACGGTCTTGGGTGCGTGGCTCGTGAGGGAACCGGCCTCCCGGGACGGACCACGCACAGCCACCGAACCGAGCCCAATCCGGAGGGCGCGAGCGCGCAACGCGTGCGCTCCCGCTCACTCGTGGCCGAACAGCTCACAACCCCACCCGCGGCGGCTGCGCCGATCGCTGCTCCACAGCCGCTCTCCTTCCGTGGAGGGGAGCGGACCAGCCGCTCCACCACCCACCCAACCGCTGCGGGCCCGCCCCCGCGACCCGGCCACGGCCGGGCGGGTCCGGCCGTGGCCGGGCCGGCTGCCGGCTGCCGGCTCGCCTCAGCCGAGGTCGAAGGCGGTGGGGGTGTGCCCCGCCCAGATGGTGCGGGAGGCCTGCTCGGGGTAGCGGACGGTCTCCGAGCGGGTGTCCAGGACCCGGGTGAGCTGCTGCCGCGGCTCGTGGGCGGCCCAGCCCGGGTCGCCGACGGTGACGAACCGGACCCAGGCCTGCTGGAGCTCCAGGGAGAGCCCGACGGCCTCCGGGGCGGGCGGGTCGCCGAGGAAGTGCCGGCCCATCGGGCTGTCCAGGCTGCCGAAGGCCAGCGGGAGGTCCAGGCCGTGGCAGGCGCCGAACACCCCGCCCATGGCGGGGGCCGGGTAGGCGAGTTCGAAGAGGTACGAGGTGCCACCGGCCGCCGTGTTGCCCTCGGCGAGGTGGAGCGAGGGGATCCGGAACAGGGCGTCGGAGGTGACGGCTTCGAGCAGTTCCCCGGGGGTGGCCCCGGGGAGGGCGGCGCGGTAGGCGTCCGGGCCGTCCGGGTGCGGGGCGAGCAGGCGCAGGGCGGTGCGGGCCTCCTCCTCGGTGAAGGTGCCGTGCCGGCCGGCCAGGACGGCGAACAGTCGGAACTCGTCGCGGGTGTGGCCGACCAGCAGCTCGATCCCCTCGGCCCGTCCGGCGGCCAGGGCGGCCCAGGGCTCCTCGGTCAGGACCTCGCCGTCGACCACCGGGACGGTGGCGACGCCGGTCTGCGCCAGCCGCCCCCAGCGTTCGAGGTGTTCGGGCAGCGCGGTGCCGAGGTCGGTGACGGCCGCGGCCAGGCGCCAGGGGTCGACCTCGGCGAGGGCGGCGGCGGTGGGGACGGTGCCGAGCTGCTTCGCCAGGGCGGCGGTGACCTCGGCGGCGAGCGCGGGGGTGCAGAGGTTGCCCCCGACGGTGTGGGCGACGGCTCGGTGGAACAGGCCGCGGGCCCGGGGCATCGTCAGCAGCGCGGCGACCGAGGCGGCCCCGGCGGACTGGCCGGCGATGGTCACCTGGTCGGGGTCGCCGCCGAACGCGGCGATGTTGTTCCGCACCCACTCCAGGGCGGCGATCTGGTCGAGGAAGGCGCGGTTGGCCGGGGTGCCGTCGATGAGCGCGAAACCCTCCGCGCCCACCCGGTAGTTGACGCTCACCACGACGATCCCGGCCCGGGCGAGTTCGACCGGGTCGTACAGCGGGTCGCCCGAGGTGCCCGAGATGAATCCGCCGCCGTGGATCCAGACCAGTACCGGCAGCCCCGTCGTGCCCGGGTCGGGGGTGCAGACGTTGAGCGTGAGCCAGTCGGTGCCGTGGGTCGGTTCGGCGGGCAGCGGCCCGGACTGCGGGACGACGGGGCCGAACTCGACCGCCTCGCGGACGCCGTCCCAGCGCTCGGGCGGGACGGGGGCGGCGAAGCGGAGCGGTCCGACCGGCGGGCGGCCGTACGGGAGGCCGCGGAAGACCGCGAGTCCGCGGTCCACCAGGCCGCGGACGGTTCCCTCGGTGGTGTGGGCGACGGGCGGTACGAGCATGTGGACACTCCATCCCTCGGAATGCCTCCAGCGTTATCAGTCAGATGTATTATGTCAAGCGTATTGGAAAAATCGGGGGAAGTCTTCGAGGAGTGCCGGCCATGCCCAAACAGGTGGACCACCAGGAGCGCCGCGAGACCATCGCCCGGGCACTGTGGCGCGTCGTGGAGCAGCGCGGCACCACGCACCTGACCCTGCGTGAGGTGGCCCGGGAGGCGGGGATCTCGCTCGGGCAGCTGCAGCACTACTTCGCCTCCCGGGCGGAGCTGCTCGGCTTCGCGATGGACCTGGCCGGCGAGCAGAGCGCACGGCGGGTCGGCCGGGCGCTGGCCGGGCTGGGCGAACGGCCGCACCCGCGCGCGGTGTTGCGGGCGATGCTGGTCGAACTGCTGCCGCTGCACGCCGATTCGCGGGTGACCAGCCGGATGAGCGCCGCCTACGTACTGGAGGCGCTGCACGACGAGGAGGTCCACGCGCGGGCACGGGGCGCCCTGTTGCAGGGGCGCGGTGCGGTGGAGCAGGTGGTCCGGCAGGCGATCGCCGACGGGCTGATCGCGGCCGACCGCGATCCGGTGGTGGAGACGGACCTGCTGCTCGCGCTCACCGGGTTCACCACGCTGCTGGAACTGCGGGTGGTGGAGCCGGACGCCGTGCTCGCCGCCGTCGACCGGCACCTGGACGGGCTGTTCGCGTGGGAGGCCGGGTCCGCCGGGCCGTGACGGCGTGGCACGCTGGGCGGGTACCGAGCGACGCTGGACCCGCACAACGCCCGACCCGACCAGGAGCACCACCATGGACCGACCCGCCGCCCTCCGCCTCGACGCCACCGCCTCCGGGCACCCGGCGGGCATCCTGGACGCCGCCGAGCAGGCCGAACGCCGGGGCATGGACCGACTGGTGGTCGCCGAGACCGCGTACGACCCGTTCCTCCAGCTGGCCCGGGCCGCCGACCGCACCGAGTCGATCGAGCTGGCCACCGGCATCGCGGTGGCCTTCGCCCGCACCCCGATGACCCTGGCCTACCAGGCCTGGGGGCTGCACGCGGCCTCCGGCGGGCGGGCCGTCATCGGGCTGGGCTCGCAGGTCAAGCCGCACATCGAGAAGCGCTTCGGGATGCCCTGGGACCGCCCGGCGGCTCGGATGCGCGAGTACGTGCACGCGGTGCGGGCGATCTGGCACAGCTGGCAGACCGGTGAACGGCTGCGCTTCCGGGGCGAGTTCTACACCCACACGGTGATGACGCCGGTGTTCTCGCCCGATCCGATTCCGGCCGGGGTGCCCCGGATCCTGCTGGCGGGCGTCGGTCCGCTGATGACCCGCACCGCCGGGGCGGTCGCCGACGGCTTCCTCGGCCATCCGTTCTCCTCCACCGCCTACCTGGCCGAGCAGGTGCTGCCCGGGCTGACCGAGGCGCGCCGGCAGGCGGAGGCCGAGGGCGCCGAGTGGACCGGGCGGCCGTTCGAGATCGTCGGCAACGTGCTCACCGCCACCGGCCGCACCGAGGAGGAGCTGGCGGCCAGTCGGGCAGGTGTGCGGGAGCGGCTCGCGTTCTACGCCTCCACCCCGGCCTACCGCCCGGTGCTGGCGCAGCACGGCTGGGAGGGGCTGCAGGAGGAACTGCACACCCACTCGGTGCGCGGGCGCTGGGCGGAGATGACGGCGCTGATCTCCGACGAGGTGTTCGACACCTTCGCGGTGTCCGGCACGGTCGAGGAGGCGGCGCGGGAGATCCACCGCCGGTACGCGGGACTGGTCACCCGACTGTCCGTCAACCTGCCCGAGGACGCGGACCCGGCGCTCGGCCTGGACGTGCTGGCGGCGGTGCGCGCGCTGGGCTGAAACGCTCTGACATCCGCCAGCTAGTAGTGCCGATCGATCAGGAAACGACCAAGACCGGACACCTTCGGGCAAGCGGTCCCGGGCGGTCCGCCCGGGCGGCAGGATCGCGCTGAGTGGGGACGGACGGGTACGACGGGGTGTGAACGGTCCGGCCGTCCCGTCGTGCCCGTGTCCTGTCATGTCTAGGCCACTCGCCGCCGATCGTGGGGGTGCCCGCGTGTCCGTGTCCGACGACCGCACCATCGATGACGACCCGTACGGGAACCCGGAGCTCGCCGAGGACGACGAACTGGCGGATCTCGACGAGTTCCTGCGCGTCTGCGCCGAACTGACCGGCTTCGACGTCCCCGAACTGCGCGCCACCGGCATGGCGCACGAACACCACCGCACCACCCTGGCCCACCGGGTCCGCGACGAGCACGCCCTCGTCCACCTCTGGTACGTCGGCGCCTGGCCCGGCGAGGCCCCCTCCTCCGCCCGTGCCCACGACCAGGGCCTGGTCTGGCGGACCTTCCGGGCCGGCCCGCCCGGCGCCGCCGCGCCCGGCGACGGCAGCCGGGCCGAAGCCCCGCGAGCGGGTGAGCAGCGGTGAGCGCCCGCTGGGACGCGGTCGCGGTCGGCGCGGTCGGCGTCGGGGAAGCGGCCTGCGGGGTCAGGCGCGCGGTGCCGGCCGGACGGCGCGGCGTTCGCGCAGGGTGTGCAGCACCCGGCGGGTGGCGCGGGTGGCGACCGGCGGGAGCAGCTCCAGGGCCAGCCGGCGCGGGGCGGAGCGGATCTGCGCGGGCGTCTTGACCTGGTAGTTGAGGCGCAGCACGCGGTGCCCGGCGATGGTGTCCTCGTCGACGGTGTAGCCCTCGGCCCGCCAGTCGCGCTCCAGCAGGGTCCGCCGGGCGGCTGCGGCGTCGCCCCAGGTGCCGTAGAACTTCATCGGGGTGAGCAGCACCGGCCGCAGCCCGCTGGTGAAGACCGCCTCCCAGACCGCGGCCGAGACGCCCGGGGTGTGCTCGGAGCGGTAGTCGTCCAGCGAGACCAGGCCGTCCTCGGAGAGTGCGGCCTTGGCCACCAGGATGTCCCCGCTGACGTGCTCGTACAGGTGCGAGGCGTCGACGTGGACGAACCGGCAGCTGCCCGCCGGGATCCGGCCGTCGGCCAGCACCGAGGTGGGTGCCTGGACGATCTCGGGCAACTCGCTGTGGAAGGCGAGGTAGTTGGACTCGAAGGCGCTGCGGGTGAGCGTCTTGCGGTAGGACATCGCCATCTCGGCGGCGTTGTCGGCGTCGCCCGCCTCGGAGTCGAACAGGTCGCAGACGGTCAGCCGCTCGCCGGGCCGCAGGTGGTCCCCGAGCAGGACGGCGCTGCGGCCGAGGTAGCTGCCGAGCTCCAGGATGTCCCCGGTGACCCCGGCGGCCGTCTGGGCGGACAGCAGGTGCGAGAAGGCGGCCCGGTCCAGCCCGAAGAACCAGCCGGGGATGTCGTCCCGCCGCTGCGGAGCGGGGCGGGCGACTTCGATCGCTTCACTGGGCACGGCTGCCTCCAGGGGACGGGCGGAGCGCGGTGGTGGATCACGCCGCGGTAGGGCGCCGAGGTCGTGAGACGGATCATCATAGCGAGGCCCGGGCCACCCGGGGCCAGCTGCCGAACGGCACAATTCCGCACCATCGTCCTGCCGTTCGACAGGGGCGCGGGTGTGGTTACGCGCCCCCTTGCGGGCTCTCCGGGCCGTCCGAGCGGCCCTCCAGGTCGGCGATGGTCTCGGCCAGCCAGGCCCGCTCGGCGGCGCCCGAGGCCCGGGCAACCAGCAGCATGCCGCGCCGGAACGGGTTCGGCTCCCGCTCGGCGGTGACCGGCCGGCCGTCCCCGTCGTAGAAGAAGCTGCTCGGCGCCTCCAGGAAGGTCAGCCGGCGGCGGAGCACGGCGGCCTGGCGGGGCGGGTCGGCCAGGTGGTGGAGGAAGGCGGCGAGGGTGAAGAAGCGGATCTGGTCGGTGATCTCGGCCTGCTCCGGGTCGGCCAGCCGGCGCAGCAGCTCCGCCCGGCCCTGGTCGGTCAGCTCCAGCGTCTGGCGCGGCACGGCCCCGCTGCCGGGCTCGGTGCGGCGGCGCAGCAGGCCGGCCTTCTCCAGCCGGGCGATCGCGGGGTAGAGCGCGCCGTCGCTGACCGGCCGGACGTGACCGGTCAGCCCGGCGATCCGGGACTTGAGTTCGTAGCCGTGCAGCGGTTGCTCGTACAGGAAACCCAGGATCGCGAGGGTGAGCACAGTCGGAGCCCTTTCGTCGGAGCGCGCCCCCATGGTGCGCGTCATGCTACCTCTTGTCGAGGTGACTCGAATCGAGGTATATCCATTCGAGGTATATCCGAGGTAGCCGTCGGCGCTGGTGCGGGCGGCGGGACAGAGGGGGAACCATGCGCGAGCAGCTGTCCCGGCTGGCCGCACTGGCCGGACCGGTCTACGCCGTACTGCTGTCCGGGGTGATCGCCACCGTGATCGGCACGCTCTGGGTGGCGAGCCTCGGCGGATCCGCCGTCGCCGCCGTCACCCTGGCCGGCACCGTCGAGAACCTGCTGCTCGGACTCGTCCTGGTGGTCTCCTCCGGCGTCAGCGTCGGGCTCGCCCGGGCCCTCGGCGCCGACGACCGGGACGAGGCCGCCCGCATCACCCGGGCCGCCTGGCGCCTATGCGTGCTCGGCAGCCTCGCCCTCGCCGTTCCCGGCTACCTGCTGCGGGACCGGCTCGCGGCCGCCTTCCTCGACGGCGAGGCCGACACCCGGGCGGCCCAGTACCTCACCGTCGCCTTCCCGGCGTTCGCCCTGTTCTTCGCCCAGCGCGTCGCCGACGAACTCTTCAAGGGGGCCGGCGACACCCGCACCCCGGCGGCGCGGTGGTGCTGTCGGGGGTGCTGGGGGTGGCCGGGGTGTGGTGGGGGCAGGTGGTGGGCGCGGTGGTGCAGTTCGGGTTGTTGCTGGCGCTGACCCGGCGTGGGCTCGGTGCTGTCGGTGGTTCAGGAAGCCCCGCCGGTCCGCCGGTGCAGCCCGGTGGCGAAGGTGTGGGCCGCCGCCAGGTCGCGGGCGTCGGGCCGGTGCTCGTTGATGCCGCCGACCAGTCGGAACGGGAGCCAGGTGTCGTGGCCGCGGGCGGTGAAGCCGCCGACCACCTCGAAGCCCTTCCGTTCCAGGCGGTGGGCCAACGGGCGGGTGAAGGGGCGGAAGCCGGGTTCGGGCAGGCCGCTGGTGGCGAACACGAAGGCCCGGCGGGCCGGTCGGGCCGGCGGGAGGGAGCGGACGAAGTGGCGCAGGCGCGGGTGCAGCCGGCCGGTGAAGACGCCCGAGCCGAAGCCGACCAGGTCGTAGCCGGCCAGGTCGGCCGGTTCCAGCTCCTCGGGTTCGACCACCGGGGCGGCCAGGGCCTGGGCCATGGCGTCGGCGATCCGCCGGGTGTTGCCGTGGGACACCGAGACGCACACGATGACGGCCTTCATGGTGATGCTCCCTTCGCTCCGCGCTCGCGGGGGTGCGGAACGTCCGCGCCCACTGGGTCGACCGGGCGGCGCGCGGGAACGTGACATCGCCGGACGGTGCTCCGCCCCCGGCGTTGTCGGACGCCGCCGCAGCCCGTTGTCGGTGGTCCGTGGCACATTGACATCCTCCCCGCCCTCAAGGGCCGGGGATTCCTCCCGCGCCTGCGGCACGGACACCCGTGCGTGGCAGGTCGCCGAGGTGGGTTCCGCCTGGTGCGGCGATCCCGCGCCAGGCGCGGCCCGTCGAGTTGTCGGGCCGTCGTCAGCGGACGGCCGGGCCGAGGTGGGCGTCCAGGGTGGTGCGCAGCAGCGATTCGAGGCCGTTGCTGCCGGTGGCCAGCCGCAGACTGCCCCAGGCGCGCAGCTGGGCCAGGCCGTGCAGGTTGGCCCAGAGGGCGGCGCTGGCGGCGGTCGGGTCGTCGGACTGGGGGAGGACCTCGGCGACCAGGCCGACGAAGGTCAGGAACAGCGGCAGGGTGGTGCGGCGCAGCTCGGTGCCGCTGCCCTCCAGCAGGTCGTGACGGTGCATCAGCTCGAACATGCCGGGGTTCGCCGCCGCGAAGCAGAGGTAGGCGCGGGCGAGCGCCTCGATCCGGGTGCGTGCGTCGCCGCCGGTGGTGACGGCGAGGGCGTCGGCGCCCGCGAGGGAGTCGGTGAGCCTGCCGAAGCCCCGCCGGGCGACGGCGGCGAGCAGCTCGCGGTGGGTGGGGAAGTGGCGGCGCGGTGCCCCGTGGGAGACCCCGGCGTGCCGGGCGATCTCGCGCAGGCCGAGGGCGTGGACGCCCTCCCTGGTCACCAGTTCGACGCCGGCGGCCACCAGCCGGGCGCGCAGGTCGCTGTCGTGTTCGGTCATGGACACTGTCTATCCGATCTTGGTAGACAGTGTCTACTCGCCTGGACGGCGCTCCGCCGGGCAGAATCGGGGGCATGGACGAAGGCGGCGAGTCGGCCTGCTGGCTGGACCGGGTGTGCCCGGAGTGCGGGCGGCTGCGTGAGCGGCCGGGCCCGGGGCCGTGCGAGAACTGCGGCGCGGGCGGGGGCGCCGACGCGGACTCCGGCGACGGGGCGGAACAGGCGCCGAGCCGGGACGACGGCTGAACGCCTGCCGCCCGGCCCGGCGGGCGGACCTGACCTCGGCCGCTACTGCGGCGGCTGGTCGCGGAACTGGTCCTTCAGCTTCTCCTGGGCCGCGTCGGACTGGCCGCTGTACTTGCCCTGAGTGCGTTCGTCGAAGGTGTCTCCCGCCTTGTCGACGGTCTTCTCCGCCTGGTCCTCGTGGCCCTTCAGCAGGCTCTTGAGCTTATCCAGCATGGACATCTGGTCACCCTCCTGGATGAGACGCCCCCACCCCTCCAGGATCACAGCGCGGGTCGTTCCGCGCACTTCGCGGGGCGCGGCGGCCTTGGCAAGGCGATCCCGGTCATGTCAAATCGTGAGTTCACGGATCGTCGGAAGGAGTCGCCTTGAAGCCGCGCACCGGGAACCGAACAGGCGCCGCGCTCACCGTCGCCACGCTCGTCACGCCGCTGCTGCTGGTCGGCACCGGCGCCGGCAGCGCGAACGCCGACCCGGACCCGGCACGCCGGGGCGCCAAGCTGGCCGAGCGGCTGGTCGCGGCCAGCAGCGCCGACGACGCGCACGACGCCCTGGCGGCGCTGCAACGGATCGCCGACCGCAACGGCGGTACCAGAGCGGCCGGTTCGAAGGGGCACGACGAATCGGCGCGCTACGTCTACGAGCAGGCGCGGCGGGCCGGACTCAGGGTGTCCCGGCAGGAGTTCGAGTACACCTTCTTCGAGGCCCGCGCCCAGCGGCTGGACGTGGTGTCACCGCGGGCCGAGTCGGTGCCGGTGATCGCCATGACGTACTCGGTGAGCGGCCCGGAGGCCGGCCTGACCGCCGAGTTGGGCGTCGCCCCGGTCGGTGCCACCACCGGCTGCACGCCCGCCGACTACCCGACCGGCTCGGTCACCGGCCGGATCGCGCTGATCCGGCGCGGCGGGTGCGGCTTCGCCGAGAAGCAGGCGGCCGCCGCTTCGGCCGGTGCGCTCGGGGCGCTGATCTACAACAACACCGACGGCGAGCTCAGCGGGACCCTCGGCGAGCCCACGGCCGGGAAGGTCCCGACCGGTGGGATCGGCAAGGCGGCCGGTGAGGCGCTGGCGGCGAAGGCCGCCGCCGGGCCGGTGCGGCTGACCCTGGACATCCGGACCGTCATGGAGCCCCGCAGGACCTGGAACGTCATCGCCGAGACCCGCGGCGGGGACCCGGACAACACCGTGATGATCGGCGCGCACCTGGACTCCGTGCCCGCCGGGCCCGGTGTCAACGACAACGGCTCCGGCTCGGCCGGCATCCTCGAGGTCGCCCGGAACCTCAGCGTCCGCCCGGTGAGGAACAAGGTCAGGTTCGCCTGGTGGTCCGCCGAGGAGTTCGGCCTCAAGGGCTCCGAGGCGTACGTGAAGTCGCTCTCCGAGGCGGACCGGAAGAAGATCCGGCTCTACCTCAACTTCGACATGATCGCATCCCCCAACTACGCGCAGTTCGTCTACAACGGCTCCGGCAGCGCGGGCGGCGCAGCCGGCCCCGAGGGTTCGGCCCAGATCGAGCGGGACCTCGCCGGGTACCTGGACGGCCGCGGCCTGCCGCACGACCCGTCCGCCTTCAACGGCCGCTCCGACTACGGTCCGTTCATCGACGCGGGCATCCCGGCCGGCGGCACCGACACCGGCGCCGAGGTCATCAAGTCCCCCGAGCAGCAGGCCCGTTACGGCGGCACGGCGGGCACCGCCTTCGACGCCTGCTACCACAAGGCCTGTGACGACCTGGACAACATCGACATGGCGGCCTTCGACGTCAACATCGACGTGATCGCCCACGCCGTCGGCACCTACGCCTGGGACCTGTCCTCGCTGCGGCAGCCCGTACCGGCCCAGCGCCCCGCCGGTCAGGCGGCGGCCGGCGCAGGTGCGAGCACCCCCGGCGGCACCGGGACGGGCGGAGCCGACGCCCACGAGGCGGCGGCCTGACGCCCGGGTGGGCCCGCTGCCGTCCTCGGGTGGCGGGCCCACCCGCCCGCCGGGCACCCACCGACCATCCGCGTCCTCCCCTCGTCACCGCCCCTGGTGGGGCCGGGTGCGAGCCACCGTAGCGGAGGGCGCTGACATCGATCCGGCCCGGGCCCTGTACGGTGCCGCGCGGAGCGCATCCGCCGAGACCCGGTGGGTGCGCCGGGTCCGGTCCTGACACCATGGGACCGAGATCACGACACCGTGACACCCTCGGAGGAGTCAGCAACATGAGCACGCACTACGACGTCGTCGTCCTCGGCGCGGGCCCCGGCGGCTACACCGCCGCCGTCCGCTCGGCGCAGCTGGGCCTGAAGGTCGCGGTCATCGAGGCCAAGTACTGGGGCGGCGTCTGCCTCAACGTCGGCTGCATCCCCTCCAAGGCCCTGCTGCGCAACGCCGAGCTCGCCCACATCTTCACCAAGGAGGCCAAGACCTTCGGCATCAAGGTCGAGGGCCAGGTGAGCTTCGACTTCGGCGAGGCCTTCCGCCGCAGCCGAACGGTGGCCGACGGCCGGGTCAAGGGCGTCCACTACCTGATGAAGAAGAACGGCATCACCGAGTACGACGGCTGGGGCACCTTCGTCGACGACCACACCCTCCAGGTCGCGCTCAGCGGCGGCGGCTTCGACGTGGTCACCTTCGACCACTGCATCATCGCGGCCGGTGCCACCACCCGTCTGCTGCCCGGTACCAGCCTGAGCGAGCGCGTGGTCACCTACGAGGAGCAGATCCTCACCGAGGAACTGCCGGAGAGCATCATCATCGCGGGCGCCGGCGCGATCGGCGTCGAGTTCGCGTACGTGCTGCACAACTACGGCGTGAAGGTCACCATCGTCGAGTTCCTGGACCGCATGGTGCCGCTGGAGGACGTCGAGGTCTCCACCGAACTCGCCAAGCAGTACCGCAAGCTGGGCATCGAGGTGCTCACCTCCACCCGGGTGGAGTCGATCGACGACAGCGACCCGAACAGCAAGGTCAAGGTCACCGTCACCAAGGACGGCCAGCAGCGGGTGCTGGAGGCCGACAAGGTGCTCCAGGCGATCGGGTTCGCGCCGCGGGTCAACGGCTACGGCCTGGAGAACACCGGGGTCAAGCTCACCGACCGCAACGCGATCGCGGTGGACGGCCGCGGCCGCACCAGCGTCGACCACATCTTCGCGATCGGCGACGTCACCGCGAAGCTGATGCTCGCGCACGCCGCCGAGACGATGGCCGTGATCGCCGCCGAGACCATCGGCGGGGCGGAGACCCAGGAGGTCGACTTCGTCATGATCCCGCGCGCCACCTACTGCCAGCCGCAGATCGCCTCCTTCGGCTACACCGAGGCGCAGGCCCGCGAGCAGGGCTACGACGTCAAGGTCGCCAAGTTCCCGTTCACCGCGAACGGCAAGGCGCACGGCCTCGGCCACCCGATCGGCTTCGTCAAGGTCATCAGCGACGGCAAGTACGGCGAGCTGCTCGGCGCCCACCTGATCGGCCCCGAGGTCACCGAGCTGCTGCCCGAGCTGACGCTGGCCCAGCAGTGGGACCTCACCGTCCACGAGGTCGCCCGCAACGTGCACGCCCACCCGACCCTGGGCGAGGCGGTCAAGGAGGCCATCCACGGCCTCGCCGGTCACATGATCAACATGTGATGACGCGTCCGGTGTGACGGCAGGGCCCCGGCGGGCCTTGGATTCCAGGGGTCGTCGCAACACCACTTGGTTTTAGGTGGTGAGTAGATCACGTAGACGCTCGGCTGGGGTATCCCAGTCGAGCGTCTTGC
>NZ_JBSFGK010000053.1:0-58878 GCF_053596495.1 Kitasatospora sp. NPDC001683 | reverse complement strand
TCGGTAAGCCGTGTGCGGGAAAACCGCACGCACGGATTGAAAGGGGACGGAGGAACCGGGCCCGGCAGGGCACCGCGCCTCCAACTACCAATGACGGAATCGCCGGGCGCGCACCCCACCGGGCCGGCCCACCCGACCGGCAACGACCTGCACCTCGACCTGCCCGCCACCGGCGGCCGCCGCTCCGCGCTGATGGCCGCACTGCGCGAGGCGATCCGCAGCGGTCGGCTGGCCCCCGGCACCCGGCTGCCGCCCTACCGGGCCCTCGCCGCCGACCTCGGCCTGGCCCGCAACACCGCCGCCGAGGCCTACGCCGAACTCGTCGCCGAAGGCTGGCTCACCGCCCGCCAGGGCTCCGGCACCACCGTCGCCGAACGCGCCGCACCCGTCCGGCCCGATCGGGCCCGCCGCCCGGCCCGCCGGCCCGGACCCGCGCACGACCTGCGCCAGGGCCAGCCCGACGCCGCCTCCTTCCCCCGCACCGCCTGGCTCGCCGCCGCCCGCCGCGCCCTCACCGCCGCGCCCAACGAGGCCTTCGGGCCCGGCGATCCACAGGGCCGGCGCGAACTGCGCACCGTCCTCGCCGACTACCTCGCCCGCGCCCGCGGAGTGCGCACCGACCCCGACCGGATCGTGGTCTGCTCCGGCTTCGCCCACGCCCTGCGACTGCTCTTCGACGGCGCCACGCCCGTCCTGCCGCCCGCCGAGCACGGGCCCCTGGCCGTCGAGGCCTACGGACTCGGCTTCCACCGCGCCCTGCTGGCCGCCACCGGAGTCACCACCACGCCGCTGCCGATCGACGAACAGGGCGCCCGTGTCGACGAGTTGCCCCAGCACCCGGACATCCGAACGGTACTGCTCACCCCCGCCCACCAGTTCCCGACCGGCGGCCCGCTGCACTCCGGGCGCCGCGCCGCCGTGGTCGACTGGGCACGCCGGCGCGGCGGCCTCCTCCTCGAGGACGACTACGACGGGGAGTTCCGCTACGACCGCCAACCGGTCGGCGCCGTCCAGGGGCTCGACCCCGACCGGGTCGTCTACCTCGGCAGCACCAGCAAGAGCCTCACCCCCGCGCTGCGCCTGGGCTGGATGGTCCTGCCGGACCACCTGGTCGACCGGGTGCTCGCGGCCAAGGGCGAACGCGAGGCCTGGGCCAGCGCGCTGGACCAGCTGACCCTCGCCGAGTTCATCGACTCCGGTGGCTACGACCGGCACCTGCGCCGGATGCGGCGCCGCTACCGGGACCGCCGGGACCAGCTGGTGGCCGCGCTGGCCGCGAACGCCCCGCACATCGAGGTGTCCGGCATCGCCGCAGGCCTGCACGCCGTGCTGCGGCTCGCCCCCGGCACCGAGCGCTCGATCCTCAAGGCCGCCGCCTACCGGGGCCTGGCCGTCGAAGGACTCGCCGACTACCGGCACCCGGCGATCGCCCCGGCGGCGATGCCCGCCGTCGACGGCCTGGTGGTCGGCTACGCCACGCCGCCCGACCACGCCTACCCGGCGGCCCTCCGGGCACTCTGCGACATCCTGCCGCCGCCGGCCTGAGGCACCCCGGGCCGTTCCGGACGCCGCGGGAGCGCGAGCGGCGAAGGACAGGCCACCGGAGGTTCCGCCGGGCCGGACCCCGGCCGGTCGGTCCCCGGCGTCCACCCGCCGCCCCCTGCGTCGGTACGGCTTCGGGCCGAGCACGGTCACCGAAGCGCTAACACCCCCTACGCTCCATGGGCATGCGCAGAACACATCCGCGCCGGGCCGTGCTCGCCGCGTGCCCGGCCCTCGCCGCCGGTCCGCTCCTGTCCGCCGCACCCGCCCAAGGCCGACAGCCCATCCCCGACACCCAGATCGCCTGCGGCTGACCCTTAATCCGGCCCCACCGTCACACCCACCCCCGTGCACCCGCCAGGTGCCGGCCACCCCCGTACCGGCACCTGACGGGGCTTCCGTGACAGTCAGAGACGAGTGACAGGATCGGGCCATGGACGCACGGATGCCGAACGACCCCGCCTGGACGCCGAACGACCCCGCCAGCCCCGTTGACGACCGGCTGCCCGGCCTGCCGATGCCGTACCGGCTCCACACCGCCCTCGTCGGCCGGGTGGGCACGGAGGGTGCCGCACGGGTCGGCGGATTGCTGCGCGCCTCCCTGGAGCTCAGCCCGGACGTCGCCGAGGACGCCGTCGGCTGGACGCCGGTCGGGCGGACCGGCGGGTCGGCCGCCCTGCCCGAGGGGATCGACTGGCCCCAAGGCGACGGGCATCCGATGGAGCTGCTCGCCCAACTCGACTGCGCGGGGATGGCGGAGGCCTTCCGGGCGGGCAACGGCGGGCGCTGGCCGCTGCCGGCCGACGGTCTGCTGCTGTTCTTCCACGACCCGATGCCCGCCGACCTCGACGGCGAGAGCTGCCGGGTGCTGCACGTCCCGGCGGGGGCGCCCGAGCGCCCGGCCCCGCCGGACCCGGACGGGGTGGAGCCGCTGGCCGGGCGGACGGTCCGGGCACGCTGGGCACTGTCGGCGCCGTCCTACCTCGACGACGAGCTGGTGGAGCTCTGCCCGGGCGACTTCCTGACCGCCATGGGCGTCTCGGACGAGTTCGGCGAGCAGCTCGGCACGCCCGGGATCAGGGTCCTCGGCTGGTGCGACAGCCACAACACCACGCGCCCGGCGGGGCACCGCCCGCTGCTGCAGGTCGAGGGGTCGGCGGCGGGCGCGTCCTGGGGCGAGTTGGTCAACGTCTCGGTCTGGATCACCGACCAGGACCTGGCGGCGGGTCGTTTCGACCGGGTGCGGCACGGGATGGAGGTCGCCTGACCGGTGTGCCGGCTTGACGGTCGGCGGTCGCTGTGGCAGCTGCCGGACCGGTCCGGGCGGGGCCCGGAAGGCCGTTGCGGGGGCGGGAATCGCGGGCGCGAACGGGTGTTCCGGTGGTGGGTGGGGCGGATGGGCGCAGATGGGGACGGATGGCGGGAGATTCACCCTATCGGGGGGTAGTCGGCCACCGTACGGGGTTGGTCGGGTTCTGGTGATCTAGGGTTCCGGATGGGCCGCCGGGTGATGCCGGTCGAGCTTCCGACAGTCGCCAACTTCCCCATCAGCAAGCGGATCTGATGATCCGTCGCGGCTAGCGCCCAGGGCGCAGCGGTACGGCCCTGACCGCGTGATCCGACCACACGAATGGAGACCCCTGCCGATGCCCGTGGACACGAGCCCGGAGACACAGCAGGACCGGCAGCAGAGCCTCGCGACGGCAGCTGCCCGCAATCTTGCCACCACGACCAAGTCCGCACCGCAGATGCAGGAGATCACCTCCCGCTGGCTGCTCAAGGTGCTCCCGTGGGTCGAGGCCCACGGTGGCGCGTACCGGGTGAACCGACGGCTCACCTACACCGTCGGC
This sequence comes from Kitasatospora sp. NPDC001683, assembly GCF_053596495.1. Lineage (NCBI taxonomy): Bacteria > Bacillati > Actinomycetota > Actinomycetes > Kitasatosporales > Streptomycetaceae > Kitasatospora > Kitasatospora sp. NPDC001683. Next base: position 55,486 of record NZ_JBSFGK010000053.1, on the reverse strand, counting down.
AACGGCGTGGTGGAGTTCATCAAGACCGGCTCCCAGGTCCGGGTGATCCCGGCGGAGCTGGGCGAACTCGCCCTGCTGCGCGGCTACGAGGACGAGGAGGTGCTGACCGCCCTCGCGGACCGCTGCCAGCAGCGCGACTTCGGCCCCGGTGAGGTGCTCGCCACCCAGGGCGAGGCGGCCGACCGGATCTTCCTGATCGCGCACGGCAAGATCAACAAGATCGGCACCGGCAAGTACGGCGACGAGACCGTGGTCGGCGTGGCCGGTGACGGCGACCGCTTCGGCGACGACTCGCTGCTGAACCCGGACGCCGTCTGGGAGTACACCGCGAAGACCGCCACCTCCGGTGTCGCACTCACCCTGAGCCGGGAGGACTTCGCCCGCATCCGGGACAACGCGCCGACCCTCCAGGAGCACCTGGAGTCGTTCCTCGCCCTGCCGCTGCAGGCCCAGAACGAGCGCGGCGAGGCCGAGATCGCCATGTCGGCCGGCCACCACGGCGAGTACGAACTCCCCGGCGCCTTCGTGGACTACGAGCTCAAGCCGCGTGAGTACGAGCTGAGCGTCGCGCAGACCATCCTCAAGGTCCACAGCCGCGTCGCGGACCTGTACAACCAGCCGATGAACCAGATCGAGCACCAGCTCCGGCTGACCATCGAGGCCCTGCGCGAGCGCCAGGAGCACGAGATGATCAACAACCCGGAGTTCGGCCTGCTCCACAACGCCGACTTCGACCAGCGGATCCAGACCCACTCCGGCCCGCCCACCCCGGACGACCTGGACGAGCTGCTCAACCGCCGCCGCGACCCCGACTACCTGCTGGCCCACCCGCGCACCATCGCCGCGATCGGCCGGGAGTTCAACGCCCGGGGCATCTACCCGCACCACGTCGACCTCGGCGGGCAGCAGGTGCCGGCGTGGCGCGGGGTGCCGATCCTGCCGTGCAGCAAGATCCCGATCACCAAGGAGAACACCAGCTCCATCCTGGTGATCCGTACCGGCGAGGACAACCAGGGCGTCATCGGCCTGCACCAGACCGGCCTCCCGGACGAGTACCAGCCCTCGCTCTCGGTCCGGTTCATGGGGATCGACGAGAAGGCGATCATCTCCTACCTGGTCAGCGCCTACTACTCGTGCGCGATCCTGGTGCCGGACGCGGTCGGCGTGCTCGAGAACGTCGAGATCGCGCACCGCCGCCGCTGAGCCCGGAGAGCAGCCGGCGCAGGCCGTAACCGGAGGGCGCGAAGATCGTTTCACATGACGACGGACGGCCCGCCCTCGAGGTGGGCCGTCCGCCTGACCGCGTCCGAACGCGCCTGGTCGTGCCCGATCGGTCCCGGTGCCGGCATCGGTCCGGATCCGACGGATGGCGCCCGTTCCCGTCGGCTGATCAGCCCGAGTCCGTTCCGTTCCGTCCTCCCCAGGCGACCCGAGAGGTGTGTGGAGCCCATGCCGCAGCGTCGGCGTTTCCGGCGGATACCGCAACACGGCGGGTTCGCCGCACCCGGACGGCGGGTGCGGCTGATCGGTGCGGCGGTCGGCGTGGTGGCGATGTGCGCACTGGTCGGCGGTGCCACCGCCTCGGGCGCCGAGCGCCCCGGCGGGCACCCGCACGGCTCGGCCGTGGACATCTGCGTGTGCAGCGACACCGACGTGTCGACCTCGGTGGGCCCGGGCGGGAGCGTCGACGTCGGAGTGGACGTGGACGTGGACGTCCAGGTCGACGTCACCGTCGCCCCCGACGTCGGCCGCCACCACGGAGGGCATGGAGGGCACGACGGTGACCGTGGGCACGGTGACCACGACGGTGATGGTGACCACGATGGGCACGAGGGGCATCACCACCATCACCACCCGCACCCCTGCCCGAGCCCCACCCCGACACCGACCCCGACCCCGACCCACACGCCTACTCCCACCCCGACGCCGTCGCCGAGCGCACCACCCCCCAGCCCGACCCCGCCGCCCACGCCTCCGGCGCCCTCGCCCCCGGCGCCCGCTCCCGGGCCGGCCGCGCCGCCCCCGGCGCCTCCCGCCGCGCCTGCGACCGCAGCCCCCGCACCCGCGGCCCCCACCGTGGCGGCCCCCACCGTGGCGGACCCCAGCCCCGCGGCGCCGAGTCCGGTCCGGCCGAGCCCGCTGTGGCCGACGCCCCCGGCGCACCCGGTGTTCAAGGTGCGGGCCTCCCAACCGCTGCCCGTCGCCCAGCACCACCACGGTGCCTCGACGACCACCACGATGCTGCTGATCTTCGTCCCCGGCATCCTCGCGGCGGCCGCGCTGCGCCCGGGTCGTGGCCGAGGCCGCGGCCGCTCCGGGTCCTGACGGCAACCGGCTCCGGCCGGATGGCAACCGGCTCCGGCCGACCGGGGACCTCGGGTTCCCGATGACTCCGGGGCTCGACGAGCCCGTCGAGCCCCCTACTTCCCCGTTCACGTCACAAGCCAAGCCAGAGAAGGGAGTTCCCATGTCCGAGTGGGTGGCGCTGGTCATCGCCATGGCGGCGGCCTGTGCCGTTGTGGTGGCGGTGGTGGTGCTGAGGCGCCGCGCGGGCGTCGAGGAGAACGTCGACGAGACGCCCGACGTCATCGAGTACATCACGATGATGATCGGCGTGGTCTACGCGATCGTCCTCGGTCTCGCCATCGCGGGTGTCTGGGAGGCGCGTGGTGCCGCCCAGGACGACCTGTTCCGCGAGGCGCAGTCGCTGCGGGAGGTGAGCGACCGGATGGTGGTCTACCCGGCCGAGTTCCGCGACCAGGTCCGCGCCGACATCGACGCCTACGTCACGTATGTGGTGAACGTCGAGTGGGACCACATGTCCAAGAACGGCGAGATCACCGACCAGGGCAACCAGTTGCTGGACAAGGTCCAGAACGAGGTGGCCACCCGGGCGCCGGCCTCGGACCTGGAGTCCCAGGCCTACCAGCCGATCATGGACCGGATCGGCCAGGCCTCCGACGCCCGCAACCAGCGCGGTCAGAGCGCCGGGCCGACCATGCCGGGCGTGGTCTGGTTCGGCCTGATCGGCGGGGCGGTGGTCACCATCGGGATGCTGTTCGCGCTGCAGATCAGGCGCACGCCGAGGGAGCTGATCCTGGCGGGCTGCTTCAGCGTGCTGATCGCCTTCCTGCTGTTCATGATCTGGGACTTCGACGATCCGTTCGCCCGGAGCGTCTCGGTCACCACCCAGCCCTTCGTGGACCTCTTCCCCTCGCTCAACCTCAAGAGCTGAGCCGGGACCGGTCGACGCCGTGCACCGGTGGTCCCGGACGGGGGCCACCGGTGCACGGTGTCCACCCTCTGGACGACCCCGGGCGGGGGAGGGAGGCGGGCCGGTAGGTTGAACGGGACGGAACGGGCCCGCCGAACGGAGGAGCGCATGGACAGTCAGGGCTGGGACGACCGCTACGCCGCGAGCGAACTGGTGTGGGGCGCCGCGCCCAACCGGTGGGTGGTCCGCGAACTGACCGGCAGCACCCCCGGCCGCGCCCTCGACCTGGGCGCCGGAGAGGGACGCAACGCCATCTGGCTGGCCACCCAGGGCTGGGAGGTCACCGGCCTCGACTTCTCCGCCGTTGCCCTGGAACGCGCCGAACGGCTCACCGCCGAACTGCCCGACGAGGTCGCCGACCGCCTGACCTGGCGGCACGGCGACGCCCGCACCGACGAGGACCCCGCCGCCTACGACCTCGTCCTGGTCGCCTACCTCCAGCTCCCCGCCGAGGACCGCCGGGCCGCGCTGCACCGCGCCGCCGACGCGCTCGCTCCCGGGGGCACCCTGCTGGTCATCGGGCACGACCTGACCAACCTCACCGACGGCGTCGGCGGCCCGCAGGACCCGGCCGTGCTGTTCACCCCCGAGGACGTCCTCGCCGACCTCGCCGAGTACGGCCTGCGCACCGTCCGGGCCGAACGCGTCCACCGTACGGTCGGCGAGCCCGGACACAAGGGCGGCCTGACGGGCGTCGCGGTCGACGCGCTGGTGCGACTGGAGCGGAGTGCCGAGTGATGTCCCGACCCACCCGCCGCTCGCTGCTCACCGGCCTGATGGCCGTCGCCCCGCTGGTGCTGGCCGGCTGCTCCTCGGGCCAGAAGAAGGACCGGAGCGGCCCGGCGGCCAAGGCCAGCGACCCGGGCGGCGCGGCCTTCGTGATGATCATCCGGCACGGCGAGAAGCCCGACGGCAGCCAGCCCGGCCTGGACGAGAACGGCAAGCACGACGACAAGTCCCTCACCCAGCGCGGCTGGGACCGGGCCAAGGCGCTGCCCACCCTGTTCGCCCCGCCCGCGGCTGGACTGCGCACCCCGGCCCGGATCTACGCCGCCACCGACCAGGGCCCGATGGCCGGGGCGCACCGGATGCGCCAGACCGTCACCCCGCTGGCAGCCAAGCTCGGGCTGACCGTGGACACCACCTACGCGGAGTCCCAGGAGTCCGAACTGGCCGGCGCCGCGCTCGCCGGGACGCAGCCGGTGCTGATCTGCTGGGAGCACTCCCGGATCCCGCGGATCGTCGAGGCGCTCGGCGCCGCCGGCAGCGGGGTGCCGACCAGCTGGCCGGACCGGTTCGACCTGGTCTGGGTGTTCTCCCGGCCGGCCGGCGGGGCCTGGACCTTCCAGGAGGTGCGCCAGCACCTGCTGGACGGCGACGCCTGATCCACCTGCGGCCGGCGAATCGGTCAGGGTGCGGAGCACGGCCGGAAGTGAGGCCCGGGGGACCGCTGGGTAGGGGTCCTCCGAGTCGCTGTCCGATGATCATAGGTTTTCCTGCGTGCGATAGGTTCGCGGCACGGACGGCGGCAGGAACCAGGAGGGCACGATGACCGTTTCGCTGGCCAAGGGGCAGAAGATCAGCCTGGAGAAGCCGGACGGTGGGCAGTTGAGCCTGGTCCGGATGGGCCTGGGCTGGAAGGCCGTGCAGCGCAAGGGCTTCCTGGCCAAGCTGCTGTCCGCCGGCCGGGAGATCGACCTGGACGCCTCGGCGGTGCTGTTCTCCCGGGGGAGGTCCGTCGACGTGGTCTGGTTCCAGCACCTCACCAGCGACGACGGCTCGGTCCGGCACAGTGGGGACAACCTGGTCGGCGGCGCGGGCGACGCGACCGACGACGAGTCGATCACGGTCGACCTGACCAGGGTGGGCGCCGAGGTCGACCAGATCCTGTTCACGGTCAACTCCTTCACCGGACAGACCTTCCAGGAGGTCGAGGCCGCCTTCTGTCGGCTGGTGGACGAGACCACCGGCACCGAACTGGCCCGCTACACCCTCACCGGCGGCGGCCCGTACACCGCCCAGATCATGGCCAAGGTGCAGCGCACGCCCGGCGGTTGGCAGATGGCCGCGATCGGCCAGCCGGCCAGCGGGCGCACCTTCCAGGACCTGATGCCGGAACTGCTCAAGCACCTCTGACCCGCGTCCCGGCGGCCGTGCCCGGGCCCGGCGCCGCGACACTACTCGACGTCCCGGCGCCGGAACCCGGCCAGGGCCAGCGCGATCAGCGCCGCCGCGACCAGGGTCAGCACGGCGAGCGGCGTCCAGTCCATCCGGGCCGCCGGGATCCGGGGCACCTGGCCGAACGGCGAGAACCGGTCCAGGCCCGCGGGGAACTTCAGCAGCGGGCCCAGGTAGCCGATCACGAACGCGTACCCCGGGACGATCCCGGCCAACGGCATCGCCCTGGGCAGCCAGCCGTAGACGGCGGCGGCGAAACCCACCGTCACCCACAGGGCCGGCGCGAAGGCCAGCGCCGCGCCGGTCAGCCGCAGGAACACGCCCCCGTCACCGGTGGACAGCGCACCCGACAGGCCGAAGCCCACGCCGGACGCAGCTCATCGCCTTGTGTTTGGAGGCGTTGGCTTCGAGCTTGGTGCCGTCCAGGGCGACGCGGCCCATCTTGACCATGCCGAGCCTCATGGCGAGGTGCAGGGATTGAGTGAACAGGTCCGCGAGCGCGTGAAGGTGGCGGCGGCGGAACCGGGCGATCGAGCGGAAGTCCGGGGCCTGGCCGGCGGCCAGGCCCCGGAACGCGACGTCGTCGACGCACCTGCGCTCGATCACCCGGGAGGAGCGGACGCCGGTGGTGTAGCCGTAGATCAGCAGGCGCACCATCAGCCTCGGATTGTAGGGCGGGTAGCCGCTTTTCTCGGTGTAGTCAGCGAGAACCGGACCCAGGTCCAGCACCTCGTCGACCAGGTCCGCGACGAACCGGGCGAGGTGGCCCTCCGGCAGCCAGTCGTCCAGCGACGGTGGCAACAGCAGGACCTGATGCGGGTCGAATGCCCGGAAGGTCTTGTCCACCGCCGCAGGACGGCGCTGCGGCCGCTTCGCCTCGACCGGCTCGACCTCGAACAGCCCATCCTCACCACGCATACCGGGATCATCCCGCACGAAAGATCACGAGACACGGGGGTTGGCGGTTGTTGAGACACGCTCCTAGCGGATTGCCACGGACTCCCCGACCGGGATGCGCGCGTACTCGGTGCCGCCCTTGAAGTCCAACCAGCCGTCGAAGTACTCCTGGCCGAGCTCGTTGAGCGTGGCGTCGTGGATCGGGAACGCCCGCTTCGGCCGCACCGCCCGCACGAAGTCCAGCGCCTCGGAGAGCTTGAGCCAGGGCGCGGCAGCCGGTACGAGCAGCGTCTCCACCGGCGACGGCGGGACGAACAGCGAGTCGCCCGGGTGGTAGACCATGCCGTCGACGACGAAACCGACGTTGGCACAGCCGGGCAGGCCGTCGTAGATCTCGGCGTGTGCCCCGCCCACGACGTCGACGGCGAACCCGGCCGCCGTGAACCGCTGCCCCGCCTCGACGGCGACCGCCGTGCCGCCCAGCTCGGGGGCCGACTCGATCGCTGCCGACGGCAGGTACACCCGGAACGCGGAGTTGCGCTGACTCGCCGCCACGAGCTTGGCGATGTCGAGGTGGTCGGGGTGCTCGTGCGTCACCAGCACCTCGTCGACCCCGTCGAGCGCGTCGGCCTCCGAGAACGTCCCCGGGTCGATCACCAGCACCCGGTCGTCGGCCTCCAGGCGCACACAGGCGTGGCCATATTTGATCAAATTCATGTGCCCACTATGGCAGGGGCGGTCGAGGGCAGGGCCCTGTTCGATCAGGCTGTTCCACAGCGTGACAACCAGCTCGAACGGCCCGTCCCCATCACGCATATCGGGATCTCCCGCATGAATGATCACAAGGCGCGCGCGGGTTGCCGGTTACTGAGACACGCTCCTAGCCAGGCGGCGGGCTGTCGGCGGACCGCGACGGCCGAGGCCCTGCAAGCCTCCAGCACCGCGCCGGAGCGGCCGTCGGCGGCCCGGGTGTGATTGCGAGTGCCACGTGGAGTGGACGGTCGATGAGGACATCGTCTGGGGGCGGAACGCCAAGTCGGCTGCCGGTCCCGGGCCCGAGATCCGCACCGGCGGACACTGTGTCGTCAGCCGCCTCTCGCGGGCCCTGGGCAGAGTGGTCAGGAACGCTTCGATGTCGCGGACCTCGACCAGGGCCCAGTCACTCTTGCCCCGGGAGGCAGTGAGGAAGAAGGCCAGGTCGCGCATGGTGGCGAGGGCGGTTTCCAGGGTGTGGTGGCTGCAGGGCGGGTTGCCGGCACGGCGGGCCCGGTCCTGGGCTCTCATTCGTGAGGCGTCGAACACGGCGACGGCGGGCCGAAGGGGCTCGGGGGCGGCGGCGATGCGCCGTTGGCGGCGGCCGGCGGCGAGACGCTCGGCCTGGTCGGTAGGCAGGGCAAGATCGCCGGGCTCACTGAACCGTCGGTGGGCCGGACCCGATCCGGCCCACCGGGGACGGCGTCAGCCGACCGGACAGCCACGGCTGCGACGCATCGGACATGGCGCGGCTGCAGCGCCTCCCGGAGCCGTGACCAACTGCCTCAAGCGGTGAACAGAGCCACCGCGGGCCGCTCGGTCAGGGTGCCGACCGCACTCATGCCGGTCCCCGCTGGCCCGTGAAGGTCACGTCGCCGGTCGCGGCGACAGGTTCGGCAGGTGCAGTGAGATGCCTGGCGGTGGCTAGGGTTTCCCGAACCCAGTGGGCGAGGGTGTGCCGGTCGGGGTCGTTGACCCAGCGCTCGAAGGCGACCTTGAACACGGCAATCCCGATTTCGGCCGCGAGCGCTGCGGCGGTGGTCTCCAGACCGCGTTCGCGCAGCGCCTGGGCGAGTGTGGAGACCAGCGCGGCGAGTTTGGCCAGTTCGCGTTCCTGGAGTTCGGGGTTGGCGGCGATGACGACCTGGCGTTGCCGTGCCAGGTCTCCGCGTTCCTCGAGGACGGGGGCGGCTTGGGCCAGGGCGTGGGCGATCACCTCCAGCGGCGGGAGCGGGACGGGGGCGGTGGCGGCGGCGCCCGCGAGGATGTCGGCGAGGGGGTTGTCGCCCGGGAAGAGGACTTCCCGTTTGTCGGCGAAGTGCCGGTAGAAGGTCCGCTCGGTGAGTCCTGCGCGGGCTGCGATCTCCGTGACGGTGGTGGCGTCGAAACCCTTGCGGTTGTAGAGCTCCAGCGCCGCCTTCTCCAGGCGGCCTCGTGCGTCGGGTTTCCATCGGCTCATTCTCCGATCCTACCCAACGACGACAGAAGCTGACATCAGAACGATGACAGTGACTGTCATGGGTGCTACGGTGATGTCACAGACTGACATCAGGTGCCCCGCCCAAGGTGGGAGCCCGCGGCAGGAAGGCGCACACCATGCGTGTATTCGTCACCGGAGCCTCCGGACACCTCGGCTCCGCCGTCGTCCCCGAACTCCTCGAAGCGGGGCACCAGGTCGTCGGCCTGGCCCGCTCGGACAAGTCCGCCGCCGCGTTGACGGCTGCCGGTGCCGAGGTGCACCGAGGCGACCTCGACGATCTCGACGGCCTCGCCGCGGCCGCCGCCGCGGCCGACGGCGTCATCCACCTGGCCTTCAAGCACGACGCCATGTTCGCCGGCGACTTCGACAGCGCGGTCGCAGCGGATCTGCGCGCCATCCGGACGCTCGGGGACGCGCTCGCCGGCACCGGCAAGCCCTTGGTGACCACGTCGGGAACAATGCTGCTCGCCTTCGCGGGGCTGGAAGGCGCCGCCACCGAAGCCGAGGCACTCGACGCAGGGCCGCGGATCGACGCCGAGAACGCAGCGGTCGCACTCGCGGAACGCGGCATCCGCTCGTCCGTCATCCGGCTTGCGCCGACCGTGCACAGCACGCTCGACCACAACGGCTTCATCCCGACCCTGATCTCCATCGCCCGGGCTAACGGCGTCGCCGCCTACATCGGCGACGGGGCCAACCGCTGGCCCGCCGTGCACACGCTCGACGCGGCACACCTGTACCGGCTGGCGCTGGAATCCGCGCCGCCCGGGTCACGGCTGCACGCCGTCGACGACCAGGGGATCCCCTTCCGGGAGATCGCCGAGGCCATCGGCCGCCAGATGAACCTGCCCGTGGTCAGCATCCCGTCGACGCAGGCCGACGCCCACTTCGGCTTCCTCGGCGCCCCCGCCATAGCCGACAACCCGTCCTCGAGCGCGCTGACCCGCGACCTCCTCGGCTGGAAGCCCGTCCAGCCCGGCCTCATCGACGACCTCGGCCAGGGCCACTACTTCGACGTCCCGGCGACCACCCCACGCTGAGCCCGCTCCGTCTCATCTCCCGCGCAGTTCTCGCGCGCCGTCGCGGAGGCGCGGCGAAAGGATCCTCACGCCCCATCACACTCACAAACCGGCGGCGACGCCAGCACACCGAGCCTGCCCGATCACGCTGAGGGCCGGGGTGGCGTAGGGCCAGGGAGGACTGTTTCGGTGGGAACGGTCAGCTGCTACCTTGCCCGGATGAGGAAAGGACCTGCTACGCGGAGCGCCGGGGCGGACGAGCCACTCGGCTTCGTGATCGCTTCGGTGGGTAATGCGGCGGCTCTCGCGTTCGAGTCCGCCCTGGCCGCGGAGAATCTGCATCCGCGGCACTTCGCCGTGCTGCGCGGGCTGCGTGACGGTGAGGAGCATGCGCAGCAGCAGCTCGCCTCCTCGCTGGGCATCCCGGCCAGCCGTCTTGTGGGGCTGCTCTCGCTGCTGATCGAGAGGGGCCTGGTGGAGCGGCGCGAGTCGCCGACCGACGCCCGGGTGAAACTGGTCCGCCTGCGGGAGGAGGGCCGGGTGGAACTGGAGAAGCTGATCGGGCTCGCCGGCGCGTCGGAGCGGCGGCTGACCGCAGGGCTGACGGTCGAGGACAGGTCCGAGCTGCGCCGGCTGCTCGGCATCGTCTACGCCAACGTCGCCGTCGAGCCCGAAGGGCGGCCCGCCCGGGTGTGGTGATCGGCCTTTGCGGCCTGGTTGTGTTCGATCCGGTGACGGGCGAGGCCTTGCGAGATCGTTTCAGTCGGAATAGTTTCAGTGGAAACGGATTGCGGCGCTGCTGCGAGGCACCCGACGACAGGAGACGACGATGACCGCCACGAGCAAGGACACGGTCGAGGAGTTCCTCGAACGGATCCGGTGTGCCTGGGACGCGGGGGACGCGACCGGCTACGCGGCACAGTTCGCGGAGAATGCCTCATACGTGATCTTCATGGGGGATGCCGTGTTCGGGCGCGCCGCCATCGAGCAGACGCATCATGAGGTGTTCACCCGGTGGCAGAAGGGCACGCGCATGGCGGTCAAGCCGATCGACGTGCGGATGCCGGACGAGTCCACGGCGGTGGTGATCACCGTCGGCGGCATCGGCAAGGGTGGCCGGATCGACTTCGACAAGTTCCAGACCTTCACGCTGCACCGCCGGGAAGGGCGTTGGGAGTGCGTGGCCTTCCAGAATACGGAGATGAGCCGCCGATCCAAGCGCGCTTACCGTGCCTGAGGGCTTCATCGGCCGTTTCCGGCGCGCAGCCACGCGATGCATCCGGTCACGGGCCCGGCCGAGGGCGTGGACGGGCTCGTAGCCGGTGTCCCGGCGTAGGCAGGTGGCGGCTTCGGGGCTGATCCGGCCGCGGGTGGCGCTGAAGTCCGGATCGGTGTCGACCGATGCCGCGACGGCGGCAGGGTGGCCGTGGGGCCGTTCTGCCGCCGTCGGCGGTTCGGTGCGGTTTCGGCGCGGTGGTGACTACTTCTTCAGGGTCGCCGAGGGAGAGGGCGAGGGCGACAGCGAGGCGCTGGGCGTGGCGCTCGATCCGGCGGACGGGGTGGCGCCGGGGGTGCCGCTCGGGGTCGGCGTCGGGCAGCCGGGAGCGGTCGGCGTGGCGGACGGGGTGCCCGTCGGTGCCGGGGTGCCGGTCGCGGTGGCCGTCGGGGACGGCGTGCCGGTGGGCGTGCCGGTGGGCGTGGCGGCGTCGGTGGGCGTCGCGGTCGGGCTCGGGCAGGACGTCGGCGTGCCGGTCGGGGTGCCGGACGGCGTGCTGGTGGGGGTGGCCGTCGGGGACGCGCTGCCGCTCGGCGTGCCGGTCGGGGTCGTCGTCGGTGTGGCCGTCGGGCTCGCGGAGGACGAGGGCGAGCCGGTGGGCGTCGGCGTGGTGGTCGGCTGCGCGGACGGCGTCGGCGTCGGCGACTGGGTCGGCGTCACCGGCGGCACGGTCGGCTGGGTGGTCGGCGTCGGGCCGGTGCCCGTGCCGTCGTTGCCCGTCGGGGTGCCGCCCGAGGCGCCCGCCGTCGTGCCGGACGGCTGGAGGAACGGCGAGGGCGAGGTGCTCGGCACGCTCGGGACGCCGGGGAGGTCCGGGACGGTGGTCACCAGGCCGCTGCCGAAGTGGGCCATCCAGTTGCGGACGGTGCGCAGGTACTCGGTCGAGTCGTTGTAGCTGAGGATCGCCCGGTCCAGCTGGGACGGGTCGGAGAGGTCCCGGCCGCCCGCGCACAGGTAGCGGCCGGCGGTCTCGGCCGCGTCGAAGATGTTGTTCGGATCGGCCGTGCCCTTGCCGGTGGCGTCCACGCCCCAGGAGGCCCACGTCGACGGGATGAACTGCATCGGGCCGACCGCGCGGTCCCAGCGCGGGTCGCCGTCGTAGCGTCCGCCGTCGGTGTCGGGTATCGCGGCGAAGCCGTTGCCGTCGAGCACCGGGCCGAGGATCGGGGTGAGCGTCCGCCCGGAGGCGTCCACCTGGCCGCCGTCGGCCTGGCCGGACTCGACCTGACCGATCGCCGCCAGCAGCTGCCAGGGCAGGTGGCAGCCCGGCGAGCGCTGCGCCAGCGAGGCCTCCGCCTGGCGGTAGGCGGCGAAGACGGTGGCGGGCAGCGAGGCGCCGGTGGCGGCGAACGGGCCGGCCGCGGGCAGGCCGGGCTGGGTGCCGGGCGGCTGCGGCAGCTGGACGGGGCTGCCGCCGTCGGCCGCGGTGCCGGGGACGCCGGGGATGCCGGTCGAGGGGCCGCCGAACGGAGTGGAGGAGGAGCCCGGGCTCTGCGCGGCGGTGCCGTCCTGCGCCGGGCCGGCGTCGGCGGCCGCGACCTGTGCGAGGCCGAGGCCCGACACCTGAGAGCCGGTCAGCGCGGCCAGCGCGGCGAAGGCCGCCGCCGTCCCCGTGACCCGCTTGCCGAGCCGCACCTTCCGCCCACCCTTGGCGTTGCCGAACCTCGCCGCCATCTGCTGCCCCTCCCCGTCGCCGTCCGGACCCTCCCGGAACGGTTGACCCGTCGTCATCGTGCCCGCCAACCGCTCGGCGGCACCCGCCGCCCGGACGATTAGTATCACGACGATCTGACAGGGACAGGATGGACCGCAGGTGGCCCGCGGCCCACCGAGAGGTCAAGACGGCAGCTCAGCCGGGGTCCGACGGGGCCGAAACCTTGCCATGGTATTCACGACCTTCTCATCTCGCCGGCGGCGTAAGGGAGTTGGCCGGGATCCCAACACCAGAAGTCCGGGCGCCCCGGCGGTCGGAGCGGCGGTTCGAGGTACGGGGTGGTGCGTGGGCGTCGTTTCGGGCTCCCCGGCGGCGCCCGTGGCCGACCCGTCTGACCTGCCCGGACGTCCACCGCCGCGCCGGGCACTCCCTAGCAGGACGGGCGGGCCGACGCCAGGGGACGTCCCCAACTCGCCCCTGGATGGATGACGTTCAGGTGAAAGTGGGCATGCCAGGAAACCCCGTCCGGCATGCTGTGCCGCGTGACCATGCGGATGGAGGCCGAAACCGTGAGCGCCAACCTGCCGGAGACCGTCGTCGAGGGAGCGGTGGTCCTGCCGGCACCCCCTCGGGTGGTGGACGATCTGGCCCGTGACCTGACCCAGGCCGCCGCCGCCGTCCGGGCGGTGTCGCGCAGCGGCCGCACCACCGGCGGCGACGTCGCGGTCGCCGCCTACACCGCCGTGGTGTGCACCGGGCGTTCGGCCGCCCGCGCACTGGAGGAGGCGGCCGCCTGGTGCCGGCAGGCCCCCGAGGCCGAAGTGCACTCGCTCGCCTGGGCCCGGGTGCCGGGCCACCGCCACGACGTCTTCGAGTACCGCGTCACCATGGCCGTCAGCTTCCCCGACGAGGAGACCGGCGAGCACCTCGGCGACACCCACCACTCCTGCCGCTGAAGCCGTATCATCACCCCATGGGTGATGGGGGTACGAACGAGATGACCGGCGGCGCGGCGGACGGCGCACCCAACCAGGCCGCAGAGGCCGCCACTTCGGTCGCCGGCGACGAGAACAGGGGCGATGGCGGCCCGCGCGAGCTGTCCCGGGCCGCCGCCGTCGGTGCCACCGTGCTGGCCGCCCTCTGCGGCTGCGCGGCGCTGCTGGCCGTGTTCCACTGGCTGGGCTGGGCCGTCCCCGGGGTCGGCTGGATCGTGGCCAAGGCCGGGATCAAGCTGGCCGTGGGCGGCTTCGCCGGACTGGCCGTCGGCGCCGCCTGGCTGCGCACCAGGTTCCGGTCACTTCTGCGCGGTTGACGAGCTGCGGTTGAAGGGCCGCGGTTGACGGGCCGGTGGCTCAACCGGCCGGTGCGGCCGGGCAGGTGAGGTCGTGCTCGGGCACCTGCCCGTCCAGCAGGTAGCGCTCGACGGTGTCGGTGACGCACGGGTCGGAGCCCGGGTACTGGCCGTGGTTGCCGTTGCTGGTGACGGTGACCAGCCTCGAGCCGCGCAGCGCGCGGTGCGCACCGAGCGCGGCCTCGTAGTACGTGGCCGGGTCGTGCAGCGAGTTGAGCATCAGCACCGGTGGCAGGTGCGCGCCGGTGACCTTGACCTTCGGCGCCGGGTCCGTCGGCCAGGCCGCGCAGACCGAGCTGAAGGCGAGGGTGCGGGCACCGAGCAGTGGGTAGCGGGCGGTGTTCTCCGCGCCGCGCTCGATCCAGGTGTCCATGTCCTTGGTCCACTTGGTGTCCCCGCACGTCACCGAGAAGTACTCGGCGAGGAACTCCGGGCTGAGGTACTGGCCGAACAGCTGGCGGGCGGTCTGCTTGGCGGCCGGATCGGCGCCCTGCCAGTCGTCCAGCGCGGTCAGCGCGCGGGCCAGGAACGGAAAGGCCTTCTCGCTGTAGATCGCGCTGATGGTGCCGTTGTCCAGCTGGTTCGGGCCGAGCGTCAACGAGCCGTCGGTGATGGGCTGGCCGTGCAGCGCGGCGCGCCGCTGCTCCCAGCGCGCCTTGACCTCCTCCGGCGTCGTGCCCCAGTGGTAGGTGGCGTCCCGGGCGGCCATCCAGGGCAGGAAGTCCTGCTCGAACCGGCGCTGGAAGCTCATCGGCTGGCCCAGCTCGAACTGCTCCCAGGTGCCCTCGAAGCCGATGTTGCTGTCCAGCACCATCCGCTCGACCCGGTGCGGGAAGAGCGTGCCGTAGTAGGCGCCGATCATGGTGGCGTAGGAGGCGCCGTAGTAGCTGATCTTCTCCTCGCCGAGCAGCGAGCGGAACAGGTCCATGTCCCGGACGGTCTGCTCGGTGGTCAGGTAGGGCAGCAGATCGCCGCTGTGCTCCACGCAACCGGACACCAGCTTGCGGGAGTTGGCGACGGTCCGGTCGATCGCCTCGGGGGACTGGTCGCGCCAGTCCCCGGCCAGGAACTCCTGGAACTCCTCCGGGGTCTGGCACTGGGCGTGGGTGCTGCGCCCGACGCCGCGCTGGTCGAAGCTGACGATGTCGTACCCGGCGGCCACCTGGGGGGCGCCCTGGACGAGCTCCATCGGCCGCAGCAGGCCCTGTCCGCCCGGACCGCCCGCGGCCTCCATCAGCGTCCCTCGCCGGTGCGCCCGGTCGGCGGTGCGGTGCCGGGAGACGGCGATGGACAGGTCCGGCCCGGCGTCGGGGTGGTGCCAGTCGCGCGGGACGGCCATGGTGGCGCAGTCGAGCGCCGGCTGCCCCGCGCAGGGCTGCCAGTCGAGCTTCTGGCCGGCGTAGCGGGCGGGTACGCGCCCGGCGTCGCCCGGGTTGCGGCCGGAGTCGGCGTTCGCCGTGGCGGGCAGGGCGAGGCCGGCGAGGACCGCGGTGGCGAGGACGGCGGCCGCGCGGCGGGTGCGGGATGCGGTGGTGTTCACGGGAACGATCGTGTCCGACGCGACACCTGACGCGCGATGATGCTGGACACCGTCTCCGGGGTGGTGCTGGATACACCTCCGGGGGGCATCCAGCACCACGGCTGTCAGGTGCCGTCAGGACCGGTCAGTAGCCCGCGGTGAAGCGGGTGCGCCGGTGGACGGGCTGCTCGGCCTCGTCGAGCAGCACGACGGCGAGGTCCTCCATCGAGATCGCCGAGTTGCCCTCGGCGTCGACCAGCAGCTCGTCCCGGCCGAGCCGGAAGCGGCCGGTGCGCTCCCCGGGCTCGAGCAGGGCGGCCGGGCTCAGGTACGTCCAGTCGACCTTCTCGTCGGCGCGGTAGAGCTCCAGCTGCTCGCCGCAGGCCAGCGCGATCGGCCGGATCTCGTCGGGGAAGCCGGGGGACTCCACCAGGATCGTGCCGTCGGTGCCGGGCACGGTCAGGCTGCCTGCGCCGCCGACCGCGAGCAGGCGCACGCCCGTACCGGCCAGGCCGGTCAGCAGGCCCCGGGTGGCGGCGGCCAGTTCGTGCTCGCTGCCGGGCGCCGGACGGGTGGCGGTGATCACCACGTCCTGCCCGGCGGAGATCCGGGCGACGTCCTCGGGGTTGCTCGCGTCGCCTACGGCGAGGGTGACGGTGGCGGGCAGGCCGTGCGGCTTGGCCGGGTCGCGGACGACGGCGGTGACCTCGTGGCCGCGGGCGAGCGCCTCGGTCACGACCCGCCGGCCGACGTTGCCAGTGGCGCCGAACACGGTGATACGCATGAAGGTTTCTCCTTGGTTTCTTGGAGCGGGACTGCGGTGGAGCGGTTGGTGTGGGGTCAGGCGTTCTCGTGCAGCGCGCTCGGCCGGACGCCGGGTGCCGGGTCCGCGGGTGCCGTGCCCGCCGGAGCGGGGCCGGCGGGCGCCGCGGCCGTGGTAAGGGGCCGGGCCCGCTGGGTCTGGGCGACGATCAGCGAACCGAGCACGACCACCGCGCCCAGCGCCTGCAGCGGACTGAGGTCCTGTCCGAGCGTCAGCCAGCCGACCAGCGTGGCCACCACCGGGCTGAGCAGGGAGAGGAAGGAGAGCGAGGTCGGCGGCAGCGCGCGCAGTCCGCGGAACCAGATCGCGTAAGTGAGGGCCGCGCCGATCAGGCAGAGGTAGGCGTAGCCGAGCACGTTGTCGACGGTGTAGTGGGTGGGCGGGGCGCCCTCGCTCAGCAGGGTGACCGGCACCAGCAGCAGACCGCCGGCGGTGAGCTGCCAGCCGGTGGTGGCGAGCAGTGGCGCGGGGGAGACCCAGCGCTTGGAGAGCACCACCCCGAAGGCCATCACCACCGCGCCGCCGAGCGCGGCGGCCAGCCCGATCGCGTCCAGCCGGGCGTTGGCGCGCAGCACCAGCAGGCTGACGCCCGCCACGCCCGCGATGCCGGACAGCACGGTGCGCAGGGTGAGCCGGTCACCGAGCAGGGCGGCCGAGAGGGCGGCGGTGATCAGCGGCTGGACGGCGCCGACGGTGGCCGCGATCCCGCCGGGCAGGCGGTAGGCGGCGATGAACAGCAGGGCCTGGAAGCCGCCGATGTTGAGCGCGCCGAGGACGAGCGCGCGCCACCACCAGCTGCCCTTCGGCAGGGTGCGGGTGAGGGCGATCAGCAGCAGTCCGGCGGGCAGGCAGCGGATGACGGCGGCGAGGAGCGGACGGTCGGGCGGGAGCATCTCGGTGGTGACGGCGTAGGTCGTCCCCCAGACGGCGGGGGCGAGGGCCGTCACCAGCACGACGGCGAGGCGATTGCTTAGCACTAAGCCAATGTATCTCAGCGCTAAGGTATCTTTCAGTGAATTCCACCGGTGACGTGGCTCACAGTTACCTCACCGCTAAGGAATCGTCCCGGCGTCGCCTACCCTGAACCCGTGGCAGATCATCTCGACCGTGTCGTCGCGCAATGGGGCGCCGAGCGCCCTGACCTGGACGTCTCCCCGATGGAGGTGTTCGGCCGGCTCAAACGCCTCTACCGCCTGGTGGACGCCGAGCTCAACCGCACCTTCGCCGAGCACGGCCTGGATGCCCCCTCCTTCGACGTCCTGGCCACCCTCAAGCGCAGCGGACCGCCGTACCGCCTCACCCCCACCGGCCTGATGGAGTCCGCCATGGTCACCTCCGGCGCGATCACCCAGCGCCTGGACCGACTGGAGGCCCGCGGCCTGGTCACCCGCATCCGCAGCGACCAGGACCGCCGCAGCTGCTACGTCGAGCTCACCCCCGAGGGCCACGCCCTGATCGACCGCGCGCTGCCCGACCACGTCGCCAACGAGCACCGCATGCTGGCCGGCCTCGACGAGGCGCAGCGGACCGCGCTCGTCCAGGGGATGCGCGCCCTGCTCGCGAACCTCGGGGAGGTCTCCGGCTGACCGCTGATTAATCGTTTGCCGGGCCCGGCCGCCGTCCTCTTGGATGGCGGCCATGGACGATCCGATCTGGTCCGCACTGCCCGCCGAGGCCCGGCGCGCGGTGGACGAACACCTCACCGCGGGGCGCCACGTCCACGCGATCAAGGCCATCCGCGACGCGTCACCGGAGCGGCTGCCCAGCATCCGGGTCTACATGGACGTGATCATGGACCGGAAGGCGGAACTCGGCCTGCCGTAGGGCGGTCCGACCTCGCCGCTGGATCCTGCCGACTACGGGTTGACCGCCACCGCCTTGAAGAAGGTGTAGTGGAACGTCCCGCCCGGCTCGGCCGCCCGGCGCAGTTCGGCGATGCCCTGGTCGAAGGCCTCGGCGGTGGTCAGACCGGCGGCCAGGGCCTCCGCCCGGACGGCCTCCACCATCGCGACGAAGGTCCGCCGGGTGAAGCCGTCCACCAGCGCCGGGCGGCCTCCGTCGGCGTAGACCGTACGGGGACGGACAGCCACGTCCGCGAAGCCGGCCGCCGTCAGCAGCGGGTACAGCCGACGGCCCAGCAGGGCGTCGCCGCCCGCCCCGGCCTGGAGCCGCACCAGGTGGTCGATGGTGCGGCGGGCGGCCGGGGTCTCCGGGTGGAAGAAGGCCGAGCCGTGGTCGCCCTCGATCACCGTGATCGTCCCGCCCGGCCGCAGCACCCGCCGCAACGCGGCCAGGCCGGCCGTCGGGTCGGGCAGGTGCTCCAGCACGAAGCACAGGAAGACGTGGTCGAACGCGCCGTCCGGGAAGGGCAGTTGGTGCAGGTCGCCGTGGTGCCAGACGACCTGGGCGGTCGGTGCCGCGGCGGCGATCCGGGCCCGGGCCTGCGCCAGCGACTCGGCGGAGACGTCCGCCGCCGTCAGCAGCACGCCGGGGCTGGCGGCCAGCAGGTGCGCCGTCTGTGCCCCGACCCCGCAGCCCGCCTCCAGCACCCGGCTGCCCGCCGGGTAGAGCGTGCCCGCGTGCAGCAGCTCGGCGAGGGTGTCGGCCTGGTCGCCGAGGCGCTGCGCCTCGGCGTCGGAGTAGCCGTGGACGTAGGGGGCGGGGACGTGGGAGGCAGGGGCGGGTTTGGTCTCGGTGGTCATGGCTCAACCCTCGCGCCACTATGGACCGGTGAACAGGTCCAAAGGCACTGAGGTCGACAGGTCCAAAGAGGCCGGGAGGTCCGGGGAACCGGGCAGGCCCGGGGAGACCGGGGCGGACTTCCTCCAGCTCGACGCCGCCGAGGCCCCGCCCGGCGGCCTCACCGACTGGCTGGCCCGCCGGCTGCGCGAGGCCGTCGCCGACGGCCGTCTCCCGGCGGGCAGCCGACTGCCCGCCAGCCGGGTACTGGCGGCCGAACTCGGCGTCTCCCGAGGGGTGGTGACCGACGCCTACCGGCGGCTCGCCGAGTCGGGCCAGCTCGCCGGGCGGGGCAGGGGCGGCACCGTCGTGGTCGCCCTGACACCCGCCGTACCGTGCGAGGCCCCGGGGAACGCCCCGCCGGGTCGCCCGGCGCCCGCGCTGTTCCGGGACGACCCCGACCCCGACGTGTTCGACCACCTGCGCGGCACCCCCGCCCGGATCGACCTCACCCCCGGCGTGCCCGACCTCGCCGCCTTCCCTCGCGCCGCCTGGCTGCGGGCCGAACGGGCAGTCCTCGACGGCCTGGTCGCCCATGACCTCGGCTACGGCGACGTCCGCGGCACCCCCGCCCTACGGCAGGCCGTCGCCCACTGGCTGGCCCGCAACCGGGGCATCCGGGCCGATCCCGAGGAGGTGCTGGTCGTCGCCGGGACGGCCCAGGCGCTCGCCCTGCTCGGCCGCTCCCTCGGACGGGCGGGCATCACCGAGGTCGCCGTCGAGGACCCGGGCTCGCTCGGCGCCCGCCAGCACCTCGCCCACTGGCTCGCCGCCACCCCGCCCGTCCCGGTCGACTCCGAGGGCATCCGGGTCGACGCGCTGCGCGCCACCGGTGCCCCCGCCGTCCTGCTCACCCCCGCCCACCAGTACCCGACCGGCGTCGTCCTCGGCGGTGAGCGGCGCCGCGAACTGCTGCGCTGGGCAGGCGAAGGAGGGCTGGTCATCGAGGACGACTACGACGCCGAACACCGCTACGACCGCCCGCCCCTCCCCGCCCTGCGGGCCGAACTGCCCGACCGGGTCTGTTACGCGGGCAGCATCTCCAAACTGCTCGCCCCCGCCCTGCGCACCGGCTGGCTGCTGGTGCCCCCGCGACTGCGCGGGGCCGTGCTCGACGCCAAGCGCTTCGCCGATCTCGGCAACCCGGTGCTGCCCCAACTGGTGCTCGCCCGACTGATGGAGTCCGGCGAACTCGAGCGCCACCTACGGCTGTTGCGCCGCCGCCACCGCCGCCGCCGGGACGCGATGATCGCCGCCATCCGCACCCACCTGCCCACCGCCACGGTGCACGGCGCGGCCGCCGGACTGCACCTGATGCTCACCCTGCCGGAGGAACTCGCTTGCAGTGACACCGAGTTGGCCACTCTGGCCCTCGCCCGCGGGGTCAAGGTCCAGCCCTTGTCCTGGCACGCCCGGCTCCGGTGCCCGCCCGGTCTGGTCCTCGGCTACGCGGCCGGCTCACCGGGCGGGATCACCGAAGGGGTGGCCGTCCTGGGGGAGTTGGTGCGGCGCGTGGGGCGTCAGCCGTCCTCGCCGTAGTCACGGCCCGCCGCCGGGACGATCACGAACTCGGTGCCCAGGCCGACCGTCCGGCCGCCGGCGCCGTGGCCACCCAGGTCGGGTAGAGCCCCTCGCCGAAGCCGGTGCGGAACGCGACCAGGCCCGCGCCGGAGCCCGGCTCGGTGAGGTCGACCGGGTTCGGCCCGCTCCGGTCCCGCGCGAAGGCCCGCCTGAGCACCTCGCCGTCCTCGCCCAGCAGCGCGCCCGGCGAAGCCGTGGCCGTGCTGTCGAAGAGGCAACCGAAGCCGCTGTCCACGGCACGGCCGCGGAACCCGGAAGGGCCGAGCGCGTTCACCGCCTCCTCGTTCGAACATCCGCCCAACCTAGGAGCGCATGGGGCGGTCACGGCGTTTTCCGGGCTGCCGGACGGCCGGTCCCTGGGTACGCTGGCGGACCGTATGCCGTTGCCGACCCTGGAGGCGTGATGGCCCCGTTCCGGCAGGTCGCCCGGTTGACCTCGGTGCTGCTGGTGCTGGGAGCCACGCTGGGGCCGGTCCCCGCCGGGCCTGCCCCCGCCGGATCGGTGACGCACCGCATCGGCGCCCACGCCGAGAGGACCGCAGCGATGACCGTCCGGCACCAGGACTCCCGGCAGCTCGCGGGGCGTCGGATCGTGCTCTCCTACCCGGGCCCGACCCCGCCGCCCGAGACGCTGGACGCGATCCGGAAGGGTCGGGCCGCCGGGGTCATTCTGTTCGGTGAGAACATCACCAGTCCTGAACAACTCGCCGAAGCAGTCGGGAAGTTGAAGCAGGCAGCCGCCGAGGCTCCGCACCCGCGCCCGCTGCTGCTGATGACCGACCAGGAGGGCGGCAAGGTCCGCCGGCTGCCCGGCGCACCCGAACTCTCCGCCCGGCGCACCGGAACGGCCCCGGACCCGCTCGCCGCCGCCGTGGACTCCGGCACCGGCGCCGCCGGGACCCTCGCCGACGCCGGGCTGAACGTCAACCTCGCCCCGGTGCTCGACGTCTACGACACCCCGGACAACTTCATCGACCACTCCGAGCGCTCCTACGGCCAGGACCCCACCCGGGTGGGCGAACTGGGCAGCGCGTTCCTCGCCGCCCAGCAGAGCCAGGGCGTGGCGGCCACCGCCAAGCACTTCCCCGGCCTCGGCTCAGCCGCCCGCGACGAGAACACCGATGCCCGCCCCGTCACCCTCCCCGTCCCGCTCGCCCAGCTGCGCACCCGCGGCGAAGCCCCGTACCGCGCCGCCATCGCCGCGGGCGTGCGCCTGGTGATGGCCTCCTGGGCCGTCTATCCGGCCCTCGACCCCGACCGTCCGGCCGGATTCTCGCCCACCGTGATCCAGGGCGAGCTCCGCGACCGCCTCGGCTTCCGGGGCGTCACCGTCACCGACGCCCTCGAAGCCGACGCCCTCACCCCGTACGGCCCCGCCGGCCCCCGCGCCGTCGCCGCCGCGGCAGCCGGCATGGACCTCATCCTCTGCTCCGCCCGCGACCCCCAGCAGGGCGAGGACGCCACCGCCGCCCTGGCGGCCGCCCTCGACTCCGGCAGCCTCGACCGCGAGGCCTTCGCCGAAGCCGTGGCCCGGGTGGACGCCCTGCGGGACGGCCTGGGCTGACCGGGCGGCAGGGCCGAGCTGTCCCGCACCAGCCCAGGTCGCCTCGAGGAGAGGCGTCCGGCTCCCTGGGGACCGCCTGCCCGTCGGGCCCGCCGGAAGCCGGGCGGAGCGGCGCCGGGCAGGTCATCGGCACAGGAGGCCGGGCGCGGGCCCGGTGTCGGTCCCGACCGGCAAAGTGCCGCCCATGGACGCGCTCCTCGGTCGGGATCCGGCGGATCTCGGAACCGAGCAGGGGCTCGGGTGCCGGTGCGACGCCCAGGAGGGCGGCGACGGCGATCAGCGCCGCGGTGGCGGTGCGGAGGCGACGTCCTTTGACCGGGGAACGAGATGTCATGTGTGGAACACCTTGCTGAACGGGATGTGGCCGCCCGTGTGGGAGTTGTCACCTTCCGCTGTGACGACTTGAAGAAATCTTCATCTGTCGCGATGATGCCTGTCGGCCGCGCGTGAACCCGCCCGGCCCTATGACCACCCAGCCGGATTCGAGGGAGGGAACGGGCGATGCCGGTCCCGCTGTACCAGGCCAAGGCGGAGTTCTTCCGCACTCTCGGCCACCCGGTCCGGATCCGGGTCCTGGAGCTGCTCCAGGACGGACCCCGACCGGTGCGCGAGCTGCTGGCGGAGATCGAGGTCGAGCCGTCCAACCTCTCCCAGCAGCTCGCGGTGCTGCGCCGCACCCAGCTGGTCACGGCCACCCGCGAGGGCAACACGGTGGTGTACGCGCTCAGCACCCCGGACGTCGCCGAGCTGCTGCGCGCGGCGCGCCGGATCCTCACCGAGTTGATCACCGACCAGGGCGCGCTGCTCACCGAGCTGCGCGCTCCCGGCGGCCGGTCTCCCCGCTGAGCCCGGAACCAGCAGTCCGCAGCCTGCAGCCCGAAGCCCGCGACCTGCGGCCCGGAAGGCGCAGTCCGAAGCTCGCGGCCGTGCCCACCGGCCCGCGCCCGCGTCCGACTCCGAGGAGAGCCGCACCATGAGCGACAGCGCCGACAGCCCGGTGAAGGGCGACGGTACGAGCGAGGAGAAGCGCCGCCGCAAGGCGATGCTGGTCCGCGCGGGGATCTACATCTTCGCCACCCACCTGTTCGCGGGCTTCGTCCTGTTGCTGTTCGCGCTCGGCGGCCGCAAGTAGCGCGGCCCCCGGGGGAATCAACGCCCCCGCTCGCCCGGTACCAGGTAGCGGTCACTGGTGCTGGTCCAGGCCTGGACGCCGGCGACCAGTTCCCGGGTGCCGTCCAGGTACCAGCGCCCCGCCGGGTGCCGGCGGCCCAGGTCGCGGCGCAGTTCCTCGTTCTCCTGGCGCAGCCGGGCGACCCGGGCGCGGACCGCTCGGACGGCCCGGCTGCGGGTGCAGCCGCGGACCCGCTGCAGGGTCAGGACGGTGTTGAAGGCGGCCGCGCTCTGCCGTTCCTCCCGCTCCAGCGAGTAGAGGTCGTTGATCAGCGTCGCGGCGTCGGCGGTGTTGGCCCGCAGGCGGTGCAGTGCGGGCTCCGCGTGCAGGGCGGCGGGGGCGTCGGCGCCGTGGACCCGTTCCAGTATGTTCATGAAGGGGTAGAGGCAGCTGCCGTGGCGGCGCAGCCGCATGGTGTCCGTGAGGCCGAGGCCGAGGGCGGGGACGGTGCCGCGGGCGCGGTGCTCGGCCTCGGCGGGGAAGGTGGCCAGGCAGGCTCGCCACTCGCGGGCCGCCCTGGCGCGCCAGGCCGCGGAGGTCGACTCGCTCTGGCGGTGCCAGAGTTCCCGCCAGGCGGTGAGTAGCCGGTCGTCCGGGGTGTCCGGGCGCGCGTCGCCGTCGAGGGCGGAGATCAGCGGGTCGACCAGCGCGTGGGCCTCCGCGGGACGGCGCCCGGGCGGCCCGTCGAAGCGGTCGTCCAGGACGGTGAACCAGCCCAGTACGTCGACCAGCAGGTCCAGTTCGGTGCCCCGGGCGCGCGGGAAGGCGTGGCCGATCAGCTCGTGCAGCCCGTAGGCCTGGTAGCCGGGCAGCTCGGCCGGGGCGAGCAGGCCGTGGCGGACCGCCCAGTCGGCGTGCCGGTCGGCGGCGGCGCGCAGTTCGGCGGGCGGCCGTGGAGCCGGCACGGGGGTGGCTGCCGTGCCGGTGAACGGGCACCGGGCGGGGAGCGGCCGGTCCGGCTCCGTCGCCGCGGGGCCTTCGTCCGTCGCCACGGTGGTCGGCGTGCGAGGCGCCAGCCGGACCTTCAGGCCCTGGGCCTGGACGGTCGTCCACACCACCTCGCGGGCCCGGGCCCCCGGCACGGTCACCGGCCGCCAGCGGCGCAGGATCGCGGCGGCCGCGACGGTCAGCTCGGCCCAGGCGAAGGCTTCGCCGATGCACTTGTGCTTGCCCGCCCCGAACGGCAGGAAGGAGGGCCGTCCGAGTCCGCCGCCGTCCTGCCAGCGCTCGGGCCGGAAGCTCAGCGGTTCGTCGTAGCGGACCGGGTCGCGGTGCAGTGCGGTGAGGCTGTACAGCAGTTCGGTGCCGGCCGGGATCCGGTACGGGCCGAGGTCCACCGGCACCTGGGCGGTGCGCATCAGGAAGGCGTTGGGCGCGTGCAGTCGCACCACCTCCTGGGTGACGCTGCGGGTGTAGGTGAGCCGGCTGAGTGCCTCGGGAGTGGGAGTGGTACCGGCAGGGAGGTGTTCGTCCAGCTCGGCGAGGACGCGGGCCTCCACCTCGGGGTGGCGCAGGAGTTCGTCCAACAGCCAGGTGAGGGTGGTGGAGACGGTCTCCGTACCGGCGCCGAACATGGTGATGGCCTCGGAGCGGACGTCGGCCTCGGTGAGCGCACGGCCGGTGGCCGGATCGGTGGCGGCCCGCAGCAGGGCCGGCAGGGTGTTCCCGCGCTGCGCCGAACGGGCCTTGCCGGCACGGCCGTTGACGGCCTGATCGACCACCTGGTTGAGCACCCGGACGGCGGCGTCGAAGCGCCGGTTGACGGGCAGCGGCAGCCGGGCGAACGCCGGGTGGGGGTAGAGGGACTGGACGATCTGGCCCTTGACCAGGTCCGGCAGGGCCCGGTGGAAGGCGAGGGTGGCGTCCTCGCTGAGCCGGGCGCCGAACAGCGAGCGGGTGACGATCTCCAGCGCCAGGTGATTCATCTCCTTGGCCACGTCGAGGACTTGGCCGGACCGCCAGCGCCCGGCCCGCTCCTCGGTGACCTGGTGCATCACGGCCAGGTACCCGGCCATCCGGTCCGGGCCGAAGGCGGGCTGGATGATCCGGCGGCGGTCGCGGTGGGCCTGGCCCTCGGACATCAGCAGGCCGTCGCCGAAGGCCGTCTTGAGGGTGTCCTGGACGGCGCCGCGCGGACAGTCGTGGGCGAGCGCGACGAGCAGGGTGTGGACCAGCCGGGCGTCGGTCACCACGCAGACGGTGCGCGGCCCGAGCCTGATGCGGACCACGCCGCCGAGGCGGGCCAGCGAGCCGAGGAAGCCGAGCGGGTCGCGCAGCAGGGCGGCGGCGTGGCCGAGGCCGGGCAGCGCGCCGGGGGCGAGCGGGGGGACGGCGGCGCGGACGGTGGGGACGGGGGGCGGCGTGGTTCTCGGGGGGACGATCCGTTTCCGTGTCTCTGCCAGCAGGGCATTGGTCGGCAGGGCCATGACACTTCCTCTCACCAGGAGGACCGGTGCGGGCGGTACCGGGGGAAGGCACCGGCCGGCCGGCCGGGAGGCGGGGGACCGGCGAGCGCGGTTCCCGCGTGCACCCGGGGCAGAGGGCGCACGCCATAGGAAACGCGCCGGTCGGACGGGCGTTGCGTCGAACGCGCAGGGATCACTCCAATGGCTGATCCGCCCGGAGTCCGCCCGCCGTGCACCGCCGCCCCGGCCGACAGTACGGCCCATGGCATCGGCCTGGCCGGCGGGGATGTCCATGCCCTGAGGTTCGTGCACTACCCGGACCGCGGGGTCTTTGGACCCTCGCCCGCGCGGCCGTGCGAGGCCCAGCATGGTCGGTGGAGAAGGAAGGGGGCCGGGACCATGGACTGCGATGGCGAGGTCATGCTGACCGTCCGGATCGCCGCCGCCGAACGGGCGCTGCTGCGGGACCTGGCGCGCGGTCACGGCGGCGACGTCTCCGGGGTCGCGGTCGACGGGCTGCTGGAGGTCATCCCGGCGCTGAGCGACGACGGTTCGGTGCTGCCGCTGCTGCGGGTCCTCGCCCGGCCTGCGCCCTGCGCGGTGACCCTCTGGCTGCCCGCCCCGGTCGCGGACCTGCTGCCGCTGCTGGGCGAGCGGCTGGTGCGCACCGGTGGGCCGGCCACCGGCCCGGCCAGTGCCGCGCTGTCCGCCGCGCTGCGACTGTGGCTGGCCGGGGACCGCGCGGTGCTCGCCGCCGGGCTGGCCCGGCTGCACGGCGGTTGCGGTGCGACCGGGCGCGCGGCCCGGTCGGCGGTCGGCGGGGTGGCCCGGATCGAGGTCGCGGCCTGAGCGCTTCCGCTAGATGACGGGTCGCCATGTGTCCGACGGCGATGGCATGTCCGGGGCGGAAACTTCCCTGTTCAGGGCACTGGTCACGACCTGTCGAGAGGCCTGGCGTTCGTCACGGCCGACGGAGCCGCGGGCCCCGGGGCTCCGGCCGGGTGGCCGCCACCACCCCATGCCGGGGAGCGTGCACCCCCCGAGTGCGCTCCCCGGCACCTTCGTGCCCGTGCGCCTCCGCTGAACCCTTCTCCGCGCGGCCCGTCCCCGCGCGGCTCGTCCCCGCGAGGCCAGTCCCTGCGCGGCCCGTCTCCACGAAGCCGGTCTCCGCGCGGCCCGTTTCGAACGAGTCTGGAAATTTCGCAAGAGGTTTCTGTTATTCCCGGCCGTCCCCCTCGCTCTCCCTTGTGTCGGAAGGTCCGAGCCCCGCATCACCGGGCGCGGACCGTCACACGAGGAGAGGAACGCGATGGGACACCGGAGCAGCGAGCTCCGTCGGCGCAGGCGCCGCAGGCTCACCCGCAGGAGTGCCCTGGTCGCCGTGGCGGTGGCGGCCGGACTGGTCGCGGGCACACTGGGCCTGCGCACCGTGCTGGAGCCGGGGGCGGTGCGCGCCACCGTCACGGCGGCGGACGCGCCGGTCGACGCGGTCGCGGACGACGGTGGGCCGGGGGAGACCGGCACCGCCGAGGGCGCCACCAAGGCGCCCGCCCCGAAGCGGGACGAGAAGGTCGCCCCGCCGAAGGCGATACCCAAGGACCAGCCCGAACGCGGCCTGGTCTACGCCGGGTTGAACCTGCCGACCAGTGACCGCTGCGGCAACATGCTGGAGGTCACCGGCAGCACCCAGTGCAGCCACGGCCCGGACGCGCCGCCCAAGGACGTGGACATGCGCAAGGACGTCCCGCCGGTCGCGGCCCCGGCCGCCCAGGCGCCCGCGCTCACCCCGGCGGCCGGCTCCCAACCGCCCGCGGCCGCCGATCTGTTGAAGGGCGGCGCGCCCGTCCTCGACGCCACCCAGAAGGCGCTGCTCGGTGGCTCCGCCGCCGCCTCCGCCCCCGCCGCCGCCTCCGGCACCGCCGCCGACCCGCAGGGCGCCGCGGCCCCGGCCGCCGGATCGGGCCTGGTCTGCGAGGGCGACGGCAGCAGCGGCAACCGCGTCCAGGTGGTGTACGTGCACACCCCGGGCAACGACCGGTACGCCCAGTACCTGTCCTCGTTCAAGAAGTGGGCCGCCGACGTCGACGTCATCTACAACGCCAGCGCCGCCGAGACCGGCGGGGTGCGGCACGTCCGCTTCGTCACCGAACCGGACTGCACCGCCTCGGTGTTGAACGTGCAGATCTCGGACGCCGAGATCCAGGACTTCAACGCGAGCAACCGCGCCCTGGCCGCGCAGGGGTTCAACCGCAAGGACCGCAAGTACATGATGTTCACCGACGCCAAGGTGTACTGCGGGATCGGCACCTTCGCCGGCGACGAGCGCGCCGGGCAGGACAACCTCAGCAACTTCGGCCCCTCGTACGGTCGCACCGACGCCGGCTGCTGGAGCGGCTCCACCGCCGCCCACGAACTCGGCCACAACCTGGGCGCGGTGAACAACAGCGCGCCGAACTCCAGCAAGGCGGGCCACTGCACGGACGAGTGGGACATCATGTGCTACTCGGACGCCCCCTACTATCCGCAGATGCGGACCGTCTGCCCGGACCGCGCCCATGACGACCGGCTCGACTGCAACCACGACGACTACTACAACACGAACCCCGCGCCCGGTAGTTACCTGGCCACGCACTGGAACGTCGCGAACAACCGCTTCCTCATCGCGGGCAACGGCACCGGCCCGAACCCCACGCCCACCCCGACCCCGACCTCGAGCCCGACGGCCACCGGCACGCCCACCCGCACGCCCTCGCCGTCCCCGACGCCCACCGGCAGCCCCACCGCCACGCCGACCGGGTCCCCGTCGCCGACCGCGACCCCGCCCACGGGCAGCACCGGTCCTGACGTGACGGTCAGCCAGATCACCCAGAACTCGGTCATGCTGAGCTGGAACCCCGTCCCGTCCGCCGCCGGCTACGACGTCCAGCTGAACGGCCAGACCATCGGCACCGTCCGCTCGACCGTGGTCGGCGTGGTCCGGCTGGCCCCCGGCACCGGCTACACGGTGGCCGTCGCCGTCCGCGACGCGGCCGGAACGGTCGGCAAGCCCGGTCGCCAGGCGAGCTTCCACACCCTGGCCGACGCCGGCCGCCCGCAGCCCGGCACCCACTACACGATGGTCAACGGCCTCACCGGCCAGGCCGCCGACCTGTGGGGCAGCTCGATGAACGACGGCACCGTGGCGATCGGCTACCAGCGCACCGGCTACGCCAACCAGAAGTGGTCCTTCGAGGACGCCGGGAACGGTGCGGTGCGGATCAAGTCGGTGCGGTCCGGCAAGTGCCTGCAACTCGGCGGCACGCCGGTCGCCGGACAGTACGTGGCGCAGCAGCCGTGCTCGGACGCCGGCGCGCAGAACTGGCAACTCGCAGCCGGTGACGGCGGGTTCACCCTCACGGCGGACGGCTCCACCCTGGTGCTCGGGCTCAGCGACCGCTGGTACTACGGTGGTTGGCTGCTGGAGCTCCAGCAGCCGAACGGCCGGCCGTACCAGAACTGGTCGCTGGTGAAGACCTCGTAGGTCCGGAAACCCCGCTCCACCGCTCGCACCACGGGTGCGGCCGCCATCACCCGATGGCGGCCGCACCCGGCGCCGCCGCTCCCCGCACCCTCACCGTCTCCGCCCGAGGAACGCCCGTCATGGTCATCCGCACCCGCCCGCTGCTCGCCGCGCTCGCCCTCGCCGCCGCGGCCGTCCTGCCCGCCGCCGCACCCGCCGCCGCCCACGGCGACACCGTCCACCTGGAGGTGGCCGGGCAGCGGAACGGCCGGATCAGTGCCGTCGCCACCTGGGAGAACGACCACGACCCGGTCACCGAGGACTTCGCGGGCACGCTGTCCGCGACCGCCGCGGACGGCCGGACCATCGGCCCCTGGCGGTTGGTCGCCGTGCCGGATCGGCCGGGGACGTACACCACTCGGGAACTGCTGCCCGCCGGGCACTGGAAGGTCGTGGTCGACTGCGCCTTCCCCTCGCTCGGCCACGGCGAGCGCGAACTCGACGTCGAGGCGGCCGCGATCAGCGACCCGGCGCCGATGGGCGCAGCCGCCGGGGCGGCCGCCCCCGCCGCACCCGAGACCGGCGCTCCAGCGGCGGCCATGACGGCCACCGCCGCCGCGCCCGTCCACGGGACCACCGACGACGCCACCACCTGGGCCGCCACCGCCACCGCCACCGCGGTCGTCGTCCTGGTCGCCGTCGGCTTCCGGCTGCGCGCCCGCGCCCGAGCCCGCCGCTGACGGACCGGGAACCGGCGCCCGCGCCCCGGTGATCAACACCGCACCGCCGAACGGGAACCGGCCGTGTACCGCGTACGTCCCAACGATCACCGGGCGTCACCGGACACCCGGCCGATCGCAAGGGAGCAACCGCGCATGAGGAAGGTCCTGATCACCGGCGGTGCCGGCTTCATCGGCAGCACGGTGGCCTCCGTCCTGCTCGACCGGGGCATCACCCCGGTCGTCCTGGACGACCTGTCCAAGGGCCGCGCCGAGTTCGTGCGGAACCGCGTGTTCTACCAGGGCGACATCGCCGACGCCGCCCTGCTGGAGCGGATCTTCACCGAGCACCCGGACATCGACGCGACCGTGCACTGCGCGGCCCGGATCATCGTCCCGGAGTCGGTGGCCAAGCCGCTGTTCTACTACCGGGAGAACGTCGCCAAGACCGTCGAACTGCTCGACGCCCTGCAGCGCCACGGCTGCACCCGGGTGGTGTTCAGCAGCTCCGCCTCGATCTACGCGCCGACCCCGGACGCCAAGGTCGACGAGAGCTCCGCGGTCGAGGCGAACAGCCCGTACGCGCGCACCAAGCTGATGATGGAGCAGGTGCTCCAGGACTGGACCCGGGGCGAGGGGGCCGAGCAGCAACGGGTCATCGCCCTGCGGTACTTCAACCCGATCGGCGCCGACTCCCAGCTGCGCACCGGCCTGCAGAACCTCAACCCCAGCCACGCCCTCGGCAAGCTGATCGAGGCGCACACCTACGGCACCCCGTTCACCGTCACCGGTGTCGACTGGCCGACCCGGGACGGGTCCGGCATCCGCGACTACATCCACGTGCAGGACCTGGCGGAGGCGCACGTCGCGGCGCTGCTCCGGTTCGACGAGGTGATCGCCCCCGACGCCGCCGACCGCTACCGGGCGATCAACGTCGGAACGGGCGAGGGCACCACCGTCCGGGAGCTGGTCGCCGCCTTCGAACAGGCCGTCGGCACCGAGCTGGACGTCCGCGAGGCCGGGCCCCGCCCGGGTGACGTGATCGGCTGCTACGCCTCCGTGGACGCCGCCCGCGATCTGCTCGGCTGGGCACCGCAACGCACCCTCGCCGAGGGTGTCGCCGACGCGCTGGCCTGGCGCACCAAGTGGGCCGCCGAACTCGGCGTCAGCTGACCGGACCGGTCGTCACCTCACGGCCTCGCCGGAGCGCGCCCAGTTGTCGTGCAGCCGGTCCAGGTAGGACTGCGCCTGCGGACCGATCTTGACGCCCCGGGCGAAGGCGAGCATGTTGCCCGCCCCGGCGTTGTAGCCGAGGGCGAGCAGCTCGTCCTTGTCCAGCGGGGCGCTGACCCGGGCGGGGAGCTGGCCGGCGAGGTCGTGGAGGTGCCAGGCGGCGGCCTGGATCGCCAGGTTGCGGTCGTCCGGCAGCTCCTCCCAGCGGCGGGAGGCGAACGGGCGGCCCGGCTTGGTGTCGTCGAAGGCGGCCCGGTGCATGTTGGCGATGCCGAAGGCGGCGTCCGGCTTGTTGCGCTGCCACGCCCGTTCGAACTCGGGGTCGTGGGGTTTGTACGCCTCGTTGTAGAGGATCGCCATCAGCAGCTGGGGGTTGACCCCGGCCTCGCCGGCGTACTGGCGCACGGGCGCCGCGTAGTCGGCCGGTTCGTAGCTGCCGGAGGGCTTCGACGGCGGTGCGGACGACGCGCCCGGGGAGGCGGCGGAGGGCGCCGCGGCGGTGGTGGACGGGGACGAGGAGGGCGCGGCCGAGGAGGTGGCGGGCTCGTGGCCGCCCCCGCGGACGATGCCCCACCCGGCCGCCGCCAGCACACCGATCACGATCCAGCGCCCCCAGCGGGACCCCTTCTGCTCCTCACTCACCGCTGTCGGCCCCTCCCCGTTCGCCCGTCATCCAGTTCGATCACCGTACGGTCGGCCGTGCCTCGTGGGAGGCCCGTCCGACCCTATTCGGCGGTCTTCTGCTCGCCGTCGAGGTTGCGCAGGAAGTCCTTCGCCTTCTCGACACCGGTGTCGATCTGCCCGCTGTACTTGCCGTCCGTGCGGTCGTCGATCACCTCGCCGACCTTCTCCAGGCCCTGCCCGAGCACGTCGCTGTGCTCGCGGGCGAGGTCGGTGGCCTTGTCCGCGAGGTTCTTCAGACTCTCAAACATGGTGACGCTCTGCTCCTCTGATGCGTTCCTGTAGGTGTGCCGACGTGGCGGGGATCATGGTCATCCTGTGGCGGGGATCATGGTCATCGTAACGAGAGCCCCGAAACGTTCGGTCGCGGCGGAACGGCGGCGGGTGACTTTGCTGATATGGGTTTGTATGCTCCACATCAACCTCTACAGGCCTGTAGACGGTGGGAACTGCCACGGGACCGGTGGCGTCCCGGCACGAGCGGTGGCGTGGTCGCGCCGCCGCAGCCGAAACGATCGAGGGAAGTGCGCATGGCCGGCCAGCGGGCGAGAACGTCGTACCAGGACGCGGGACCTCGCACCGAGGACCCCGCCGTGCCCGCCCAGCGCTCCCGCGCGGCCGGCGGCGACGCCGACCCGGCACGGGAGGCCCGCGCCCAGCGCGGCGGGGCCTCGCGCCGCAGGCAGCAGGCCCGCCGGCGTGGCGGTCCGCTCGCCGCGCTCACGGCGGTCGGGCTGCCGCTGGTCGGCGGGATCGCGGACGAGCTGAGCGGCCCCGGGGCCGGCATCCTGTTCGCGGTCGGCGCGGTGCTCGGCACCGGTCTCGCCGCCCTGCTGTGCAGCCGTGCCGGCCGTTGGTGGGTGGTGACCGCCGCCCCGGTGGTGGTGCTGCTGACCGCCTCGGGGGTCGAATACCTGTGCAATCCCGACAAGTACCAGGGCAAGGGCCTGGGCACCGGCGCGGTGCGCTGGATGGTCGGGGCGTTCCCGGTGATGGCGGAGGCGGTGGCGGTCGTGCTGCTGGTGATCGTGGTCCGGGCGGTGCTCGAGCGCCGCAGGCCCGCCCGGGCGGGTGCCCCGAGCGGAAGGGGGCGCCGTGGCTGAGCTCAGCAACCGCCCGCGCGGGCGGGTTCCGGGCCGTGGCCCGGCCCCGCTGACCGTCGCCGGCCGCACCCTGGCCTGTGCCGTGTCGGTCGCCGTGCTCGGCGCCAGCG
This sequence comes from Kitasatospora sp. NPDC001683, assembly GCF_053596495.1. Taxonomy (NCBI): domain Bacteria; kingdom Bacillati; phylum Actinomycetota; class Actinomycetes; order Kitasatosporales; family Streptomycetaceae; genus Kitasatospora; species Kitasatospora sp. NPDC001683. The sequence continues at coordinate 22,457 of NZ_JBSFGK010000053.1, read as the reverse complement.
GCTTCACCTGGTACGAGTACCGCAGCCTGGACGACGGCGTGTTCAAGTCCACCGCGCTGGCCGACGCCAAGAAGAACGCCCCGCCGCATCTGGACAAGTCCGTCAACCTGCTGCTGATCGGCCTCGACAGCCGCAAGGACATGGACGGCAACGACCTGCCCAAGCAGTTCGTCGAGGACGAACTGCACGCCGGCTCCAGTGAGATCGGCGGCTACAACACCAACGCCCTGATCGTGCTGCACATCCCGGCCAACGGCGGCAAGGTCACCGCGCTGTCCGTCCCGCGTGACGACTACGTGCAGACCGTCGGCGCCGACGGCAGGATGCACAAGATCAAGGAGGCCTACGGCATCGCCAAGGAGGCCGCCGAGGCGAAGCTCGCCGGCAAGGCCCTCTCCAGGGCGGAGCTGGAACGGCAGAGCCGGGAGGCGGGCCGCTCGGCCACCATCCAGACCGTGCAGAGCTTCCTGGACGTCCCGATCGACCACTTCGCCGAGGTCAACCTGATCGGCTTCTACGACATCGCCAAGGCGGTCGAACCGATCCAGGTCTGCCTCAACCACCCGGTCGACGATCCGATCATCGCCCGGACCGCCACCCACGAGGGCGGCGGCACCGGCCTCAAGCTGCCCGCCGGGATCAGCTCGCTCGACGCCGCCCAGGCGCTGTCCTTCGTCCGCCAGCGCCACCACCTGACCAACGGCGACCTCGACCGCACCCACCGGCAGCAGGCGTTCATCTCCTCGGTCGAGTACCGGCTCAAGCAGCAGGGCATCCTCAACGACTTCGGGCAGATGCAGAAGCTGTTCGAGGTGGTGAAGAAGGACGTCGTGATCGACAACGAGTGGAACGTCCTCGACTTCGCCCAGCAGGCGCCCAACCTCACCGGTGGCAACGTCGAGTTCAACACCCTGCCGATCACCGGGTTCAAGACCATCGGCGGGCAGGAGGTCAACACCGTCAACCCGGACCTGATCAAGAGGATCGTCCGGCAGCTGTTCAACCACGAACAGGCGCCCGCCGTCCCGGCCACGGCGCCCGGCAATGCCCCGAGCGAGACGGCCACGCCCACGCCCTCGCCGAGCGCCGCACCCAAGTCCGTGGTCGACGTCAACGCGGCGGCCGGTGCGGGCGCGGCCGCCACCGAGTCCAAGGCGCTGGTCGAACTCGGCTACCAGGCGGGAAGGATCGGGGAGGCCCCGGCGCGGACCCGGGCCACCGCGGTGACGTACGGCAGCGGCGCCAAGGCCGACGCCCAGGCGGTCGCCGCCCGCTACGGCGTCACCGCCGTCCCGTCCTCGGCGGTCGCGGCGGGCCACGTCCTGGTCACCCTCGCCGCCACCCGCACCCCGACCCCCACCCCGACCGCGCCCTCGGCGGGTGCCTCGGCTCCGGCCGACGGCTCGGCCGACCCGGCCGCCGGGTTGCCGATGCAGGGGCCGGCGGTGAAGGCCGGCGGGATCCCCTGCGTCGACTGATCGGTCATTCCGGGTGACGGGCGTTCACCGGCCGGGCGCTCGTCGGTCCGGCCGGGTCGGTCGGGCTGCTCGGGCTGGTGGACGCGCAGGTCCCGCAGGGGCTCATGGCCGAGCACCTCGACGTACATGATCCGGCCGTCGACGACGTCCAGGAAGAGGGTGCCCTTCGCGGGTAGCAGCGGCACGCAGCGATGGCCCGGGCCGTACGGCTGTCCGGCCCGGTGGGGCTCCGTGTGGAAGCTCTGGCAGAAGTCGTCGCCGCAGCCGCAGTCCGCGACCAGGCGCAGATCCCGGGCGTGGACGGCGAGTTCGGGCTCACCCTCCTGCTCCAGGAGCGCGACCAGCTCGTGGACGAGATCGGGGAAGACCTCGCGGACGAGGGGGTGGCCGGTCATGGGCGCGGTGCCTTCTCGCCGTGGACCGCGGAGTACTCGGCGGCGAGCCAGCGGGCCAGGTCGTCGATGAGCACGGTCAGGACGGCGCGGTCGGTGGTGGGTGTGCGGGCGACGGCCGCGGCGAGGCGCATCTGCTCGGCGCGGTCGGGGTAGTGGGCGGCGAAGGCCTCGGCGGAGACGGTGAGGTCGCTGGTCCAGCCGTTCCAGCGGGGCATGACCAGGGTGAAGCCGGTGCGGACGATCCGGCGCGAGACGGTGCGGCTGAGCGCTGCGAGATCGGCGTCCTGGGCGGCGACGCCCGGGGTGGCGGCGGCCGCGAGTCGTTCGCGCCAGCGGGGGAGGACGAGCGCGAGGTCGCCGTTGGTCTCGCGGGCGAGCAGGGGGCTCGGGCGGTAGCGGGGGAGCCGCCCGGCGAGGTCCTCGCCGAGCAACGGGGTGCAGAGGCAGGCGACGAACCATCCCAGGTCGTACCGCTCCAACTCGCTGAGCAGCGTGTCCGTGTCGAACAGGAGCACGCCGACGCCGTTGACCTGGGGGAAGGCCGAATCGAGGGCGGCCTCCAGGACGTCGGCCTCGGCGCGGTCGTCCGGGGTGGGCCGGCGGCGCAGGGCGAGCAGCAGGTCGAGGTCGGAGACACCGGGGACCGCGGTGCCCCGCGGGATGCTGCCGTACAGGTAGGCGCCGTGCAGCCGGGCGGGGCCGAACGCGGCGGCGATCCGCTCCCGGGCGGCGTCGACCACCGGCGCGAACTCCGCCGTGACGCGGTCCAGCGAACCCTCCCGCGCGATGTACCCGTCCTCGTCCAGTCCTCTGCTGATCACGACGGCACTCTGCCGGTCCGCCGCATCGTTGGCCACCGATTAATGCGTGGAGTTGACGCCGGGTCAGTGTCAGTGGGGCGTGCAAGCATTCATCGCACACGAACACGAGGGGAACGCGCATGGGCACCTGGGACATCGGCAGAATCCCAGCGGCATCCGTCGCCGTCCTTCGGGAACTCCACAGTGTCGAACCGCTTGTACGAGCGGAAGCGCGGATATCCGGGCGCATCCCCGGACTTGACCCGGCACGTCCGTGACGCCTTCGACGGGCTGCGCCGCTTCGGACAGTTCCAGAAGAACCTGGGGCTGGCCAAGGACATCCTGTCGGCCCGGCTGGCCGACCTGGTCGCCAACGGCGTGTTCGAACTCGCCCCGGCCGCCGACGGCGGTCCGTACCAGGGGTACCTGCTCACCGAGCAGGGGCGTGCCCTGTTCCCGGTGATCACCGCCCTGCGGCAGTGGGGTGACCAGTGGTTCTTCGCCGAGGGAGAGCCCCGGGCCCGACTGGTCGACCGCGCGTCGGGCGCGCCGGTCGCGCCCGTGGAGGTGCGCGCGGCGGACGGACGGGTGCTCGGTCCGGCGGAGGCCGAGGTGCTGCTGCCCGGGGCGGGCGCCTGAGACGCGCCGCTGCCACCGGCGTTCGCGATGGCCGGTGGCAGCGAGGAGTTCATGCGGTCAGGGTGTCGTGCGCGTCCCGGTGGTCGTGCCCGTCCCGGTGGTCGTGGTCTCGGTGGTCGTCGGAGGCCGGGAAACGGTGGTCTCCGTGGCCGTCGGAGGTCGGGAAGCGGTGGTCTCCGTGGCCGTCGGGCTCCTGGCGGTCATGGTCTCCGTTGCCGTCGGGGCTCGGGTGGTCGTGGTCTCCGTTGCCGTCGGGGCTCGGGTGGTCGTGGTGCTCGCCGAGGACCCGGACGCGGACGCGGATCCGGTCGACGTGGACGTGCTCGACGAGGCGGTCGTTCCGGACGGCGTGCCCGAGGAGGTTGTCGAGCCCGATGTCGTCGAGCCGGAAGTCGTGGACCCGGACGTCGTCGCACCCGAGGAGGTCGCACCCGAGGAGGTCGCGCCGGAGGAGGTCGCACCCGAGGAGGTCGCGCCGGAGGAGGTCGCACCCGAGGAGGTCGCGCCGGAGGAGGCCGCCGACGTGGACCCCGACGCCGACGTGGACCCTGATGCGGAGGTGGACCCCTTCGCCGACGTGGACCCGGACGCGGAGGTGGATCCCTTCGCCGACGTCGACGCCGTCGCCGTCGGAGTGGTCGGCTTCCACGGGACGGGCGGCGGGATGCCCGGCGCCAGCGGGCCCCTGGGCTGATCGACGTGCTTGTCCACCACGTCGATCCGCCCGGTCAGCCGGGAGAACCAGCCGCCCGTCTCGATGTTCACCAGGATGATCTCGGTCACCGGCTGCGGGGCCGGCGCCACCACGATCAGCGTGGTCGGCTGGAAGCCCGTCCACGCCTTCCCGGTGTACTTGGCGTTGCTCACCAGTGTCGCCGGCTTCAACGGGTTGCCGCAGGCACAGCGCACCCGGGGCACGCCCTGGGAGTCCACCAGGACGGCGGTGCCAGCCTGCAGCGCCGACTGGTACTGCACCACGGCGCCGCTCTTGTAGCTGTGGTTGGTCACCCGGGTGTCCACCCGCAGGTACGCCGAGGTCAGCGAGCGCAGGTAGGACGGGACGGCGGACTGGTCGATGCCCGCCGCCGAGGCCCAGGCCCGACCGGCGTCGCCGCTGCCCACCATGCCGATCAGCCGTTCGGTGTCACAGCTGGGCTTGCTCATCGTCCCGCCGTACAGCCCGGCCGAGCTGCCCTGCACGCTGTGCAGGACGGCCGGGGAGCCGCTCTTCGGTGAACCGCCCGGCTGGGTCCGCGCGGTGGTGGACGTGGTGGCCGGCGCCGTGGTGGCCGGTGCTGTGGTGGCCGATGCTGTGGTGGGCGGTGCTGTGGTGGGCGCGGGAGCGCTCACGCCCTGGGTTTCCACCGAAGGGGTGAACGGGGCGGGCCCGGGATCGGCCGGGGCCTGCAGGGCGACCTCATCGGCGCTCGGGATGGCCTCGTGCTTGCCGCCCTGGTTGTTGACGACCAGCACGGTGGCCACCACGGCCGCCACCACCACCGCCGCGGCGACCGACAGGCCCCTCCTGGAGCGCCACCACGGCCTGTGCGGGCCACCGCCCGCACCACCGGCGGACGACCCGGACGGGCCCGAGGGCGGTGGTGGCACGGACGGCGGTCCGGCGGCGCCGCCACCGGCGGGCGGGCGGGCCAGCGGGCCGGAAGGGGGACCGGACGGCGGGCCGTACGGCGGTTCGCTCGGCGGCCCGGAGGGAGGCGGTTGGGAACTCATCGAGGCTCCGTTTCGCAGGCGGCCGGCGCGAACGGCCGGCACGGGAAAACTCCTGCCACTGGCTTCCATTTCTCCCCCGGTGCCCCGTTCGCCGCAACAGCAGGTGCCACCGCCGTCGCCGAGCGTGTCCGGCGGCGGTCGGTCACCCTGGAACGGATCACACCCCTGGAACGGATCACACCCCGGGAACGGATCAAGCCCCAGGAGCGGATCACACCCTGGGACCGGATCAGCCCCGTTCGAACAGAGGGAGGCGGCATGCAGCAGCCCACCACCGGGGCCGCCGGCCCGCCCGGCGCCGTCCGCGGCTGGCTGGACGCACTCGCGGTCGTGCTGGCCGGGCTCGTCGCGATGGCGGCGGTGGCCGCGCTCGGCCTCTGGCTGGCCGGCGCCGACGACCTTCCGGAGGGCGGCTTCCCGCCCGTGCTCGCCGCGACGCTGGCGCTGGCCGTCGGCGGATCCGTCCAACTCGACGGCGGGGCGGGAAACTTCGCCGCCGTGGACGCCGGGGTCGATGCGATGCCGCTGTCCGTCTCACTGGTCGGCGCGGTGGTGATGGCCGAGGTGTTCCTGCGCCAACTGCGCTTCCGCGCGGTCGCCGGCGGCGGTGAACTGCTCGGCCGGATCGCCCGCACGGTGGTGCTCTGGCTGATCGCCCTGGTGGTGATCACCGTCACCGCCAAGCACACCTTCGTGATCCAGCTCGGCGGCAGCCTGGTGCAGACCATCGGCGGTGCGCTCGGGCTCACCCCCGAGGTCGGCTTCCACGCGGACGGCCCCACCACGATCGGCATCGGGCTGGCCTGGCTGCTGCTGGTGCTCGCGGCGGCCTTCGCGGTGTCCCGGCGGGCACCGCTGCCGCGCGGTCTACTGGCCTACCAACTCGCCGTCCGCCCGGCCGCGTTCGCCCTCTGGCTGGTGTTGCTGGCGTACGTGGTGATCGGCGCGGTCGCCGGGATCATCATCGCGATCACGCACGACGACCCCCGGCGGACCATGGCCGTGCTGCTGCTCGCCCTGCCCGACCTGGTCTGGCTGGCCTTCGGCATCGGCCTCGGCGCCGCGTGGCACGGCCGGCTGGTCGGCGGGCTCGGCCTGCCCGTCCCGGAGCCGCTGAGCGCGGTGCTGCGCGCGCCCGGCGGCAAGGAGGCGACCATCGACCTCGGCACCCTGGCCGACCACGACCCGCGCAGCTGGTGGCTGCTGCCGGTGGCCGCCGTGATGCTGCTCGCCGCCGCCTTCCTCGCCGCCCACCGCTCCCCGCGCAGCGTCCGGCTCGGGCAGCACGCCGTCCGCTTCGCCCTGGCCACCGCCGTCACCGTGCTGCTGGTCGGCCTGTGGACCCGGATGGACGCCGACTACGGGCTGTCCGTCCTGGGTGTCGGGCTCGGTCAGGGCGGTCTGGGGGACCTGCTCGGCGCGGTCCTCGGCGGCAGCAATCCGCTGGCGACGCTGGGCAGCGGCAGCCTGACGCTGCGCCCGGCCCTGTGGCCGGCGGTGCCGTTGGCGGTGGGTTGGGGGCTGGTGACCGGGCTGATCGGAGCGCTGCTCGCCTCGCGGGTGCGGCGCCGCGGGGAGGTCACGCAGGACGCGGGCGGCTGAGGGCCCGGCCGAGGACGGCCCCGCCCCCGGACGCCCTCAGACCGCCTCGGCGATCAGGATGACCGCCGCGGGGACGGCCTGGCCGAGGGCGCCGCGCCACAGCTTCGGCTCCGAGACGACCAGGGTGATCCCGCCGGCCACCATGAACGCGGCGACGTACAGGATCACCGGCCGCCCCGATCCGGAGTGCCCGGTGTGCAGCAGGACCAGGCCCGCGACCAGACCGAGGGCCAGGAACAGGTTGTAGAAGCCGACGTTGAAGCGCCACAGCCGGACCTCCGGGGCGTCCGCCGTGCTGCCGGTGAGCAGGTAGCGCACCCGAGGGTGCCCGTACAGGTAGCTCTCCAGCGGCCACACCACGAGGTGGATCGCGGCGGCGAGCATGGCGAAGACCTGGCTCACGGCGTTCATGGTCGATGGCTCCCTGTCAGTCCCGGAACGGTGGGTGGACGACCGGGCCGGCCCAGGCGGGCGGCTCCGGTACCGGGGCCGGGGCGCCGGGGGCCCGGGCGACGGCCGGGACGGCCCGGGTGGGCGGCCCGCTCCCGCTCCACGGAGCGGGCCCGATGGCCGCCCGCAGCTCGTCGACGAACCGCAGGCAGCTGGGGTACCGCTCCCCGGGCTCCTTGGCGAGGGCCCGGGCGACGACCGCCTCGACCGCCTCCGGGAGGTCCGGCCGCGGCCCGAGCAGCCCGGGCGGCGGGTCGTTGAGGTGCGCCCAGAGCAGGGCGAGGTCGCTCTCCCGGCGGAACGGCGGGGTGCCCGCAAGCAGCTCGTAGACCACGCAGCCGAGGCTGTACTGGTCGCAGCGCCCGTCCAGCGGCTTGCCGGAGATCTGCTCGGGCGCGGCGTAGTCCAGCGTCCCGACGATCTGGCCGACGCTGGTCAGCCCGCTGAGCGAGAGGGACTTCTTGGTCAGCCCGAAATCCGCCAGGTACAGGTGCTCGGGGTGCTCGCTGTCGGTACCGGCGGCGACCAGGACGTTGCCCGGCTTGACGTCCCGGTGCACCAGCTCGTGGTCGTGCGCGGCGTCCAGGGCGGAGGCGATCTGCAGCGCCAGCCGGGTGGCGCGCTCGATCGGCACCGGGCCGTCCCGGTTGATCAGGGCCCGCAGGTCGCCGCCCTCGACGAAGCGCATCGCCAGGTACAGGATGCCGTCGTGCTCCCCGGCCTCGAACACCGGGATGATGTGCGGGTGGTCGATCCCCGCGGCGGCCTCGGACTCGTGCATGAACCGCTGGCGGAACACCTCGTTGCGGGCCAGCTCGGGGGCCAGCAGCTTGACCGCGACGGTCCGGCCGAGCCGCAGGTCCTTGGCCCGGTAGACCACGGCCATCCCGCCGCGCCCGATCTCCTTCTCCAGCCGGTAGCCGGCCACCTTCCGTCCGACCAGGCCGGCCGGCAGGCTGGGCGCCGAGGGCGGTTCGTCGGGGATCACGGCTCGCCGGTCCGGGTGGGCGCGTACGGGCTGTGCACCGGAGACGCCGCCGGAGACGCCGCCGGAGGCGGCGTCGGCGTCGGCGACGTCGTCGGGGGCACCGGGGAGACCGGGGTGGACACCGGTGCGGGCGACGGCCGGTCGGTGGCCGCGTACGTCTGCAGCTGCAGCCCGTCGCAGTAGCACCAGCGGTCGTGCACCGGGTCGAACACCCAGAGCGCCTCGCCGTCCGTCAGCAGGCCGATCCGCAGGCCGCGGGTCCGCTCCCGGAAGGACTCCAGGTCCAGGGTGCCCGCGGCGAGGTCCTCCAGCAGGGCGCGGTGCCGGGAGAGCGCGGCCTCGACCTCGGCGAGCGCGGGGCGCGGGTCGGCGGTGCGGGCGGGCGGGCCGCTCGCACCGGGCGGCGGCTGGGGGAGCGCGACCAGCAGCCGGCCGTCCACCCAGGCGGTCCAGCCGTTGGAGCAGAGGACCTGGGCCCAGTCGCCCTGCCGCACGATCAGCCGGACCGGGAGCAGCGGGTCGAGCCGGGCGGACGGGCGTGCGGGATCCGGGGCCGTCCAGGTCGCCATGCCGTTCGGTGGGGCGACGTGGGTGGGGCGGAACGCGAACTCGTCCATGGGCGGGTGGATTCCCTCCGCCGCGCGAGCCGGAGCCGGGAGTCGGAGCCGAGGGGCCGGTGCCGAGGGGCCGGGGCTGCGTGCGGCACTGTCACCGCAGGTCGGTTTCCACTCTACCGGCGGTGGCCGGGGCGGCTACTTGCGCATGATCGTCGGCTCGTGCCGCCGCAGCAGGGCGAGCACCGCCAGCCCGTACGCCAGCGCGAGGACGGGCAGCGCGACCATGCTGAGCAGCCAGCCGCCGCGCTCGTGGCGGAACATCGGGTCGGCGGTGATCGGGGTCGGGACGGTGAGGCGGCTGAGGTCGACCGTGCGGGCCATGGCGGACAGGCCCCACCGGGACGGGATCAGCCAGGCGAACTGCTCCAGTCCGGGCACGCCGTGCAGCTTGAGCATCAGGCCGCTGAAGACGACCTGGACGATCGCGAGGAGCACCAGCAGCGGCATCGTGGTCTCCTCCTTGTCGACGAACGCGGAGACCACCAGGCCCAGCGTCATCGAGGTGAAGGCGAGCAGTGCGATCGCGATGATCAGCTCGGGCACCTGGGGCATCAGCACGCCGGTGGTCACCGGCGGCGGGGCGTTCGGCCGTGGCTGTGCGGAGAGCGTCACCCCGGCCAGGCCGACCACGGTCAGCACCGCGGACTGGGCCACCGTGATCGTGCCGAGCACCACCACCTTCGAGACCAGGTACGCCGATCTGGACAGCCCGACCACGCGTTCCCGCCGGTAGATCGCGCGCTCCTTGACCACCTCGCGCACCGCGTTGGCCGAGCCGATCAGCACACCGCCGAGACAGAGCGTGAGCAGGCAGTTGATGGAGTTCTCGTCGGTGAGCCGCGAGCCGGCCATCACCCGGCACATCACGCCGATGATGAACGGCAGCGCGATCATCACGGTGAGGAACAGCCGGTCGGCGGCGAGCACCGCGGCGTACCGGCGCACCAGGGTGCCCAGCTGGGAGAGCCAGCTCTGCGGCTTCTCCCGGCCGATCACGGGAGCGGCCGGCGCCGGTGGGTGTGCGGGGTGCGCCGCTTCGGCCGTCACGTACCGCCGGTACTGCGGCGAGGTGCGGAACCGCTGCTGGCAGACCCCCGCGGAGTCGCTCTCGAACGCCTCGAAGGCCTCCGGCCACTCCTCCTGGCCGAAGTACGCCAGCGCCTCGGTCGGCGGACCGTAGTAGGCCGTCCGGCCGCCGGGGGCGAGCACCAGCAGGCGGTCGCACACGTTGAGGCTCAGCACGCTGTGCGTCACCACGACCACGGTCCGGCCGTCGTCGGCCAGCCCGCGCAGCATGCGCATCACCGAGCGCTCCATGCCCGGGTCCAGACCGGAGGTCGGCTCGTCGAGGAACAGCAGCGACGGCTTGGTGAGCAGTTCCAGGGCGATGCTGACCCGTTTGCGCTGGCCGCCGGAGAGGCTGGCGATCACCTGCTGGTCCCGCTCCTCCAGACCCAGTTCGTGGATCACCTCGGAGACCCGGGCCTCGCGCTCGTGCGGCGCGGTGTCGCCGGGGAAGCGCAGTTCGGCGGCGTAGGACAGGGCGCGGCGGACGGTCAGCTGGGTGTGCAGGATGTCGTCCTGGGGGACGAGGCCGATCCGGCGGCGCAACTCGGCGTAGTCGCGGTACAGGTCGCGCCCGTCGTACAGCACGGTGCCCTGGTCGGCGGGGCGCAGCCCGGTGAGCGCGTTGAGCAGGGTGGACTTGCCGGCGCCGCTGGGGCCGGCCACCGCGAGCAGCGCCTTCTCGGCGAGCGGGAAGCCGACGTCGTCCAGCAGCACCCGGTGGTCCGGGCCGACCCGCACCACCAGGTGCTGGACGTCCAGGGAGATCTCGCCGGTGTCGGTGTACTCGACCAAGCGGCCGTCGACCAGGCAGAGCGCGGAGTGGCCGATGCCGACGATGTCGGCCGGGCCGAGCGGGGCGCGGCGCACCGGGCGGCCGTTGAGGTAGGTGCCGTTGTGGCTGTCCAGGTCGACGATCTCGTGCCCGCCGCCCGGCAGTTCGCGCAGTTCGGCGTGGCGCCGGGAGACCAGCAGGTCGTCCAGGACCAGGTCGTTGTCCTGCGAGCGGCCGATCCGTACGGTGGCCCCGGGCAGTTCCAGGACCGAGCTCGGGCTGCGGAAGACGCCCGAGCTCTGCGGGACGAGTAGGGTCGGGCGCTCGTCGGGGGCGGGGCAAGGCAGGCCGGCGAAGATCGCGGACGGGCCGGTGGCCGGGTCGCCGAAGCGCAGGCTGGTGCCCGGGCCGACGTCCTCGCGGTCGACCCGCCGGCCCTGGTCGTAGGTGCCGTTGGTGCTGCCGACGTCCTCCAGCAGCCAGTGGCCCTCGGCCGTGCGCAGCACCGCGTGGTGCCAGGAGACCCGGGGGTCGTCCAGCACGATCTCGCTGGTCGGGTCGCGGCCGAGGTGGTAGGCCCGGGTCGGGTCGATCAGCCGGGAGTCGCGGTCGGTGACCAGGACGAGGGGCGGCGCGGTGGGTGCGCCGGGGCGCTCTCCCATGCAGCGCATTCTATCGTCGGGCCTCGCCCTCGTGCTGCGCGAACGGCCTTTCCGGATGGTCACATTGGACTGGACCACTGCCTCGACGCGGCACTACCGGGTGAGCTTCCGGGGCCGGCGCCCGGCTCGCGGCCCTCACCTGAACGTGGGACGGCAGGGCCGGCGGGACGCGCTCACCCCAACGGGTCCTCGCCGTCCTCCCGGTCCGCCCCGTCGAACGTCCACGGCAGGTCCCAGGAGCACGCCGAGGTCGCCCCGGAGGTGAGCCCCCACGGACTCGGCACCTCCTGGGTCTCCTCGTCGTCCCCGCCCTGCAGCGGCAGCCGGTCGATCACCGCGACCAGCGCGGGCGGCAGCTGGGGCGCCAGCCCCCGGTGCACCCGGGAGAGGATTTCGCGCCGCACGTCCTCCGGCAGCAGCGGTCGTTTCACCCGCAACGTCCGTGGCCCGCGCGGGCGTTCGGCCGTCGACAGCTGTTCGGACCAGGCCCGCCAGTAGTCGGCGTCGTCGGTCTCGCCGAGCTTCAGATGGTGCAGGTGGAGGCAGTACGCGGCCGTCCCGCTGCCCGAGCCCGCCGCGAAGCGCCACCAGAACTCGGCGGCCTCCTCCCTGCCGGTGGCGTACAGCAGCGCGCCGAACACCTCCGCCCCCTCCGGCTGGATCCGGCGCGCGTTGACCAGCAGGTCCAGTCCCTGGGAGGCGCACGGCGCGCCCAGCACCAGGGCGACCACCAGGCCCAGTTCGAAGGCGGCTTGCTCGTGCTCCGAGGGCAGGTGGGCCGGCGCGGCGGTGAGCCGGGCCTGCCGCAGGGCCGCGATCCGCTCGGCGTGGGCGCGTTCGGGTCGGGGCACGTGGACTGCCGCGCGCCCCTCGTCGGTGGTGCACGCCCCGCCGACCGCCCCGGTCTTCTCGTCGGTGGTCACGACTCGCCCTCCCGGTCCGGTAGTTCGCCCACCCCGAGCCGGCGTGCCAGCCGCTCCCGGGCGTGCCGCAGATTGGAGTGCACCGTCGCCACCGGCCGTCCCAGATAGGCCGCGATCACCTTGGCGTGCAGGCCCAGCAGATAGCGCAGGATCACCACGTCCCGCTGGCGGTCCGGCAGTTCGAGGATCGCCGCGTACAGCCGGACCTCGTCCGCCTCACTGTGCAGCAGCCCGTCGGCGACCTGCTTGAACGCCCCGATCACGGCCGCGAAGGTGACCGCCTCCACCTCGACGGGCTCGTCGGCGGCCACCCAGTCCCCGACGTGCCGGTTCGCCAACCGCCAGGCGTACGCGGCCGGTTCCTCGAACCGCAGCACCTGCGGCCAGCAGCGGGCGAGATCCGCCTTGACCGCCTCGACCACCAGCGCGGCGTCGGCCTGGCTGCCTATCCTGGTCAACGCGAGGGCGTGCCAAGCGGGTTCGTGAGTCTCACAGAACGCGGCGTAGGTGAGGTCCAGGCGCAGGCCCTCCTCCACCAGCACCGCCGTCCGCGCGGGGGCACCCCTGTCGATCGTCATCGAGCCTGCTTTCCGTGGCCGTCGGCTGCGCGCCGGGCCACCCGAGGGTCGGGCTGTCCGCGCCCATCCTCATTCCATCGGCCCCGTCACTCCAGGGCGCACGGCAAATACAGATTGTCATTCCATGTGATGAAAGGGTGGTTTGGGCCTGGGGGAGAGGATTGGCCGCCGGATACGCTGGGCACGAGTCGGACGGTGTGCACGGGGCCGAGGGGGAGTCGGATGAGCCGCTACGACGGGGTCGACCTGCGGCTGAACGTGCCGCACTCGGCCCGGATGTACGACTACTACCTCGGCGGCTTCACCAACTTCGCCGCCGACCGCGAGGCCGCCGGCCACGTCCTCGCCTCCGCCTCCTGGGTGCGCGAGGCGGCCCGCGCCAACCGCGCCTTCATGCACCGCTCGACCCGCACCCTCGCCCGGGCGGGCATCGACCAGTTCCTCGACATCGGCACCGGCATCCCCACCTCGCCCAACCTCCACGAGGTCGCCCAGAGCATCCGGCCCCGCGCCCGGGTCGTCTACGCCGACAACGACCCGATCGTGCTCACCCACGCCCAGGCGCTGCTCACCAGCTCCCCCGAGGGACGCACCGCGTACGTCGAAGCCGACGTCACCGACCCCGGCGGCCTGCTCGCCGCACCCGGGCTGCACGGGACCATCGACCTCACCCGCCCGGTCGCCCTCTCCCTCAACGCCCTGCTCCACTTCGTCCCCGACGCCCGAGGCGCCTACGAGCTGGTCGAATTCCTCAAGTCCGTGCTCGCCCCCGGCAGCGCCCTGGTGATGACCCACATCACGCCAGACTTCGCCCCCGAGGAGGTCAGCCGCATCGTCGGCATCTACGAGGCCGCCGGCACCGCCCTCCAGGCCCGCACCCGGGCCGAGTTCGCCCGCTTCTTCGACGGCTGGACCCTCCTCGACCCCGGCGTCGTCCCCCTCCCGCACTGGCGGCCCGACCCCGACGAGCCCCCCGTCCCCGCCGCCGACGCGGCCGGCTACGCCGCCGTGGCGCTCCGCCCCTGACCCCGTCCACTCCCGCCGACCCGACCTCTCTCGTCCCGTGCGCGCACCCCACCGCCCCGGCCTCTCTCATCTCACCCGTCCAACCCCCGCCGCCCCAGCCCCTCCCCTCCCACCCATGCACCCCCGCCGCCCCGGCCCCAGACTGGTGGTGGACCGACGCCGCCCCGCGAGGGAGACGCATGCTGCTGGGACTCACCACCGCGCTGCTCGCCACCGTCTGCTTCGGCTTCGGGGCGGTGTTCCAGGCGCGCGGAGCGCGCTCGGCGCCGCGCACGGACCGGGTGCGGGCGGGGCTGCTGGCCGCGCTGCTGCGGTCCTGGCAGTTCATCCTCGGCACCGCCCTCGACATCCTCGGTTTCGTGCTGAGCATCGTCGCCCTGCGCAGCCTCCCGCTGTTCCTCGTGCAGGCCGTCACGAGTTCCAGCCTCGCCGTCACCGCGCTGGCCGCCGTCTGGCTGCTGGGGGCACGGCTGCGCCGGGGTGACGCCGCGGGCATCCTCGCGGTCGTCGTCGGCCTCAGCCTGCTGGCGCTGGGTTCCGGTCGGGAGGGCCGGGAGTACGCCCCGGAGGCGTTCCACTGGGCGCTGCTCGCCACCACCGTCGTGATGCTGCTGGCCACGCTGGTGCTGGTGCGCCGGGACGGCACCGCCATCGCGGCCGGTCTGGGCCTGCTCGCGGGCGTGGGCTTCGGGATCACCAGCCTGGCCGTGCGCGTGCTGGACGCGTCCGGCCTGGCCGCCGTCTTCACCGACCCGGCCGCCTACGCCCTGGTACTCGGCGGGCTGGGCGGCTATCTGGCGTACGCCCTCGCCCTCCAGCGCGGCACGGTGACGGCGGCGACCGCCGCCGGGACGGTGGCCGAGACCTTCGGTCCGGCCCTGGTGGGGGTGGTCTCACTGGGGGATTCCGCCCGCCCCGGGTTCGCCTGGTGCGCGCTGACCGGCTTCGCGGTCGCGGTGGGCGGAACGTTCCTGCTCTCGCGCTTCGGCGAACTGGAGGGCGAGTCCGCCGAACTGTCGGTCTCGTACGAGAGTGCCGAGCCCGCCCCGGTAGCCCGGACGGATCTGCCGTGCGAAGGTGACTTGCCGGACAAATCGGACGGTAGGACGCCCACGGAGCGGCAGGTGAGCGATGGCGGAGGACGCCGCGATGGCTGAGCGAGCCCGGGCGCGGTCCCGGCGGTCAGGGCCGAACGACCGCCCCGTCGTACTGATCACCGGCGCCTCCTCGGGCATCGGCCTCGCCACCGCCACCCGGCTGGCCGAAGCCGGCTGGCAGACCCTGCTCTCCGGCACCGACCGCACCCGCCTCGACGCCCTCGCCGACCGCACCGGCGGACGCGCCCTGCCCGAGGACCTGAGCAAACCGGACGGCCCCGCCCGCCTCGCCGAGGCCGCGCTCGCCGCCGCCGGCCGGGTGGACGCGCTGGTCGCCAGCGCCGGCCTCGGCTGGCGCGGCCCGTTCGCCGAGACCCCCTCCGACACCCTCGACCGGATGATCGAGGTCAACTTCGCTGCTCCGCTGCGCCTGGTCCGGATGCTGCTGCCCGGCATGCTGGAGCGCCGCCACGGCCGGATCGTGCTGCTCGGCTCGATGGCCGGTCAGGTCGGCGTGCGCGACGAGTCCGGCTACTCGGCCACCAAGGGCGGGCTGGCGATGTTCGCCGAGAGCCTCTGGTACGAACTGCGCGGCACCGGCGTCGGCGTGCGGCTCGTCCTGCCCGGCGCGGTGGACACCCCGTTCTTCGACCGTCGGGGCACCCCCTACCAGCGCGAACGCCCGCGGCCGGTCTCGGCGGAACGGGTCGCGGAGACCGTGGTCGCCACCATGACCACCGAGCGGGACCGCCTCTACGTCCCGCACTGGCTCGGCTTCCCGGCCCGGATCCACGGGGTCGCGCCCGGCGTGTTCCGCCGGATGGCCTCCCGCTTCGGGTGAGCCCTCGAAGGCTCCGGGTGAGCCGCACACCCGCGGCCGCGCTCGCCCTCGCGACGGGCGTCGAGTTCCTGCACCTCGCCCCGGCGGCGGTCCGCCTGCGGCCGCTGCGCCGCACCGTGGCCCGCCGCACCGCCGGGTACGGCACCACCCCGGGCCACCTCGCCCTCACCTTCGACGACGGCCCCGACCCGCGCAGCACCCCGTACGTCCTGGACGCCCTCGACGAACTCGGCGCCCGCGCCACCTTCTTCCTGCTCGGCGCGATGCTGGAACGCGCCCCCGGCCTCGGCCGCGAACTGGTGCTGCGCGGCCACGAGGTCGCCGTGCACGGCTGGCACCACCGGCCGCAGTGGTACCCGGCCCCGGCCCGCGACCTGCGCGAACTGCGCCGCGCCAGCGAGGCGGTGACCGACCTGTGCGGCACCCGCCCGCGCTGGTACCGCCCGCCGTACGGAGTGCTCACCGCCGGTCCGGCGCTGGCCGCCCGCCGCCTCGGCCTGCGCAGCGTGCTGTGGACCGCCTGGGGCCGCGACTGGACGGCCGAGGCCACCGGCGACTCCGTCTACGCGACCGCCCGCCCCGGCCTCACCGCCGGCGCCACCCTCCTCCTGCACGACTCGGACTGCGCCTCCGCCCCCGGCTCCTGGCGCGCCACCCTCGCCGCCCTCCCGCTGATCGCCGCCCACTGCCGGGCCCACGCCCTCACCCTCGGCCCGCTGCGCGACCACGCCGTGCCGCCCCTCGCCTCCGCCGCACGGTAGGGCGGAAGGTCGCCCCGGGCAGGGCCTGCCCGGCCTCGCGCGCCCGGCGAGATCCACCGGACCGGCCCTACCCCAACCCCACCCGCTCCAGCGCCGCCCCGAACCCCTTCTGCCAGGCCTCCGGAGCCGCGCCGAGCGAGGGTTCGGGCTCCGGCCGGCCGAGGGCGGCCAGCGCGTTGCGCACCACCTCGGGCGGCCGCGCGGTGGCGACGTCGGCGTGACCGAGCTCCAGCTCGTGCTGGAGGTTGTCCCGCCCGTGGCCCTGGACGACGTCGAGCAGCAGCAGCCGGCGCCCGAGCGCCCGGGCCTCGTTGCAGGTGTCGCCGGAGCTGGTGACGACCAGGTCGGCGGCGGCCATCAGGGCCGGGATCCGGTCGGTGTAGCCGAAGGGGTGCAGTCGTGGTTCCCGGCGGGCGGCCGCCCGCAGCCGCCGTTCCAGCTCCCGGTTGCGCCCGGCCACGGCGAGCACGTGCGGGCCGGCGGCGGCCAGCGAGGCGGCGGTGCGGGCGATCGGCCCGAGCCCCCAGGCGCCGGACATCAGCAGCACGCACGGGCCGTCCGGTGGCACGCCGAACTCGTCCCGGGCCTCGGCCCGGCCCGGCGGCCGGTAGAACGGCTGCCGCAGCGGGGCGGGCAGGACGGCGACCTCGGCGTCCGGCCGGTAGCGGCGCACGGCGCAGGCGGCGACCTCGGAGGTGACCAGGAACAGGTCCGTGCCCTGCTGCACCCAGAGCCGGTGCGGCGTCACGTCGGTGCAGAACACGAGGTGCCGGAAGCCGCGCCGCGGCAACCGGTTGACCGCCGAGGTGGCGGTGGCGAACACCGAGACCACCAGCTGCGGCCGCTGCGCCGCGACCAGCTCGCGCAGCGCCGGTACGAGCCGCCTGCGGGCCGCCGCGTCGGCGAGCAGCGCGATCCGCGCGCCCGGGCGCAGCGCCGAGAAGTGGAAGGCGTCGTAGACCCCGGGGAGGTCGAGCAGCCGGCGGAAGACGGCCTCGCCGGCGGCGCCGGAGTGCTGCCCGAGCAGGGCCATGGCGTCCACCGTGCAGGTGGTCCAGCCGCGTTCCCGCAGGGTGTCGGCGCAGGCCTGGGCCATCACGTCGTGGCCCTGGCCGAGCGAGCCGGAGACCAGCAGGGCGTGCGGCATCGGGCGGTCCCGGTCAGCCGGCGGTCGGGGTGCCGGCGGTGGCCCGGTACCAGTCGGCGTAGCGGCGCACGCCGTCGGCGAAGTTGGTCCGCGGCGACCAGCCGAGCAGTCGCTTGGCCTGGGCGGAGGAGATCCGCCGCCCGGTGTAGTCGGCCTTGCGGCCGTCGATGTGCTCGATGCTGATCGGCCCGAACAGCCGGTCGACGGTGTCGGCGATGTCGCGCACCGAGACGGCCGTGGAGCCCTGCAGGGCGAAGGTCCGGTCCTCGGCGGCGGGGGACAGGGCCCGGACGTGGGCGTCGGCGAGGTCCTCGACGTACACGAAGTTGCGGCTCTGCCGGCCGTCCCCGGCGATGGTGATCGGCCGTCCGGCGAGCGCCGCCTGGACGAACCGGGCGACGACCAGCTCGTCGCGCATCCGCGGACCGTACGGGATGCCGAAGCGCAGGATGGTGAAGTGCTGCTCGTACAGCTCGCGGTAGCTGTGCACCAGCATCTCGGCGGCCAGCTTGGTGGTCACGTACAGGTGCCCGCTGTGTTCCAGCTCGATCGGCACGTGTTCGTCCAACTCCTGTTCCTCGCCGTCGAGTTGCCCGTCGGCGATTGCGGCGCCGTAGACCCACACGGTGCTCGCCAGGACGGTGCGGCTGAGCCCGCCGCGCCGGGCGGCCTCCAGGACGGCCTCGGTGCCGTCGATGTTGGTCCGCACGGCCCCGACCGGGTCGGCGGAGACCTGTTCGACGTCGGCCATCGCGGCGAGGTGGTAGACGACCTCGCAGCCGGTCAGCGCGGAGGTCAGCGCCGGCAGGTCGAGGACGTCGATCCGGGCGTGTTCGGCATCGGGGTTGAGGTACTTGTCGGTGGTGTCCACGGCGAGGACCTCGTGACCGGCCGCGATCAGGTGGTCCACGACGTGTGAGCCGATGAACCCGCAGCCCCCGGTGACGGCTATCCGCACGGTCTTGCTCCCTTCGCTCCGCTACCCGGCCAGCCGCCGGTGCACGGCCGAGACGGCCTCGATCACCTGCTCGGTCTCGTCCTCGGTCATGTCGGAGTGCACCGGCAGGCAGATCTGCCGGGCGCAGACGTCCTCGGCCGCCGGCAGCGGCCCGCGCCGGTACGGGGCGAGGACCGGCTGCAGGTGCAGCGGCAGGTCGTAGACCTCGCCGGACAGCCGCACCCCGTGCTCCTCGGCCACCGCCCGCTTGAAGGCGGCACGGTCCACGCCGCGGGGGAGCAACGCCACGTACTTGTAGTAGTTGCCGCGGCAGCCGGGCGGTTCGAGCACCGGCTCCAGTCCGTCCAGTGCGGCCAGTGCCGTGTCGTACCGGCGGGCGACGGCCCGGCGGGTCTCGATGAACTCCTTGAGCCGGCGCAGGTGCACGGTGCCGACGGCCGCGTGCAGCTCGCTCATCCGCCAGGCGTAGCCGAGCCGGACGTGGTGGTTGGTGGTGAAGGAGCCCTTGCCCTGGTCACGGAAGATCCGGGCCTCGTCGCGCAGCTCCGGCGACTCGGTGAGGATCATCCCGCCCTCGCCGCTGGTGGTGACCTTGGTCGGGTAGAAGGAGAAGGCCCCGGCCAGGCCGAAGGTCCCGGCGGCGCGGCCGTCGTGGCTGCTGCCGTGGGCGTGCGCGGCGTCCTCGATCAGCGGGACGCCGTGCCGGTCGCAGAGCGCGCGCAGCGCGCCCACCTGCGGGGTGACCAGTCCACCGATGTGGACGAGTACGACGGCCGCGGTATCCGGGGTGAGGGCCGCCGCGAGGGTCTCGGGGGAGAGCGCGAGGGTGGCCGGGTCGACGTCGGCGAACACCGGACGGCCGCCCGCGTGGAGCACCGCGCCGGCCGTCGCGTAGAAGGTGACGGCGGGGACGACCACGTCCCGGCCGCGGACGTCGACGGTGCGCAGGATCACCTCCAGCGCCGCCGTGCCGCTGCTCACCGCGACGGCGTGCGAGGCGCCGTGCTCGGCGGCGAAGGCCTGCTCGAAGCGCTCGGTCCACGGGCCGAGGGTCAGGGCACCGGTGGTGAGCATCTCGGTCACCGCGTCGGCGACGGCCGCGCGGTCGTTCTCGTCGAACACGATGCGGGCGGCTGGAACGCCCATGGGGCACCTCCGGCGGCGGGCTGGGATCAGCACCGATCGGGACGGGTTAGCCCGAACCGGGTGGAAACGGTCGGGCCAGAGGTCCATCACGCTACTTCGCCCGGGCGGTCGCGGCCCGTCGTCACCTCCGCACGGGTGACCCGCCACTACTCCCGCCGCAGGCCACCGGGCCGCCCCCGGCTGCTCCCGGCGCAGGGCGTGCGCTCCGCCGCACGGAGGAGGGCCGTACTGCGTCCGCAGTACGCAAACTGCCTGCGCAGGGACGACGACGGAGCAGGGGTCGGCGATCGAGGATTGGTCATGCTGCGAGCGGACCGCCTTCGTGGATCCGCACCCGCATCCGTCCCCGTCGGCACCTGCTTCCCGATCCGAAGGAGTCCGTTCTCCCGTGGCAACGTTCCTCTACCGCCTGGGCCGAGGGGCCTTCGCCCGGCGCTGGCTGGTGGCCCTCCTGTGGGTCGCCGTGCTGGCGGTCGGCGGAGTCCTGGCGGCCAAGGCGCCCGCCGCACCCGACGACGGCTTCTCGATGCCCGGAACGGAGGCGCAGAAGGCCTTCGACCTGATGAACGAGCGCTTCCCCGGCGGCCACGCCGACGGCGCCTCGGCCCGCCTGGTGTTCGTCGCGCCCTCCGGCCAGAAGATCACCGCCGCGCCGAACCAGCAGATCGTGGAGAAGACGGTCGGCGAACTCGCCCACGGCGAGCAGGTCACCAGCGCGGTGGACCCGTTCAAGACGAAGGGCGCCGTCTCCAAGGACGGGACGACGGCCTACGCCACCGTCAGCTACTCCGCCAAGGCGGGCGAGGTGTCCAAGGGCGCCACCGACGCGCTCCAGCAGGCCGCCCAGCACGGACGCGACGCCGGGCTCAAGGTCGAGATCGGCGGCAACGCGCTGATGGCCAAGCCCGAGGCGGGCGGCAGCAGCGAGGCGATCGGCATGGCGCTGTCCGCGGTCGTCCTGATGATCACCTTCGGCTCGTTGGTCGCCGCCGGCCTGCCGCTGCTCACCGCCGTGATCGGCGTCGGCCTCGGCATGTCGCTGATCACCGCACTCGGCAGCACGCTCGGCCTCTCCTCGACCACCGGCACGCTGGCCATGATGCTCGGCCTCGCCGTCGGCATCGACTACGCCGTGTTCATCGTCTCCCGCTACCGGGCCGAGCTCTCCGAGGGCCGCACCCCGCAGGAGGCGGCCGGCCGGGCCGTCGGCACCGCCGGCTCCGCAGTGGTCTTCGCCGGGCTCACCGTGGTGATCGCCCTCGCCGGGCTCTCCGTGGTCGGCATCCCGATGCTCGCCAAGATGGGCATGGCCGCCGCCGGGACGGTCGTCATCGCCGTGCTGGTCGCGCTCACCCTGGTGCCCGCCCTACTCGGCTTCCTCGGCCGCAAGGTGCTGCCCCGCAAGGTCCGCAAGGCCGAGAAGGCCGGCGTCGCGGTCCAGCCGGCCGGGGCGAAGGAGAACGGCGGCGCCCGCTGGGCCCGGTTCGTGACCCGCCGCCCGCTCGCGGTGCTGCTGCTCGGCGTGGTCGGCCTCGGCGTGCTCGCCGCCCCCGCGCTCGACCTGCGGCTCGGCCTGCCCGGCGACGAGGCCAAGCCCACCTCCACCACCCAGCGCCGCGCCTACGACCTGCTGTCCGAGGGCTTCGGCCCCGGCTTCAACGGCCCGCTGAGCGTCCTGGTGGACGTCAAGGGCACAGCGGACCCGAAGGCCGCCGCAGGCGAGGTCGCCAAGGCCGTCTCCGGCGTGCCCGGGGTGGCCACCGTGACGCCGCCGATGTTCAACAAGGCGGGGGACACCGCCCTGCTCAACGCCATCCCGGCGACCGGCCCGGCCGAGGCCGCGACCAAGGACCTGGTCCACACCATCCGCGGCCAGGCCGCCGGACTCAAGAAATCCACCGGGGCGACGGTCCTGGTCAGCGGTACGACGGCGATGAACATCGACGTCTCGCAGAAGCTCACCGACGCGCTGCTGCCCTACCTCGCGGTGGTCGTCGGCCTGGCGGTCCTGCTGCTGATGGTGGTCTTCCGCTCCGTCCTCGTCCCGCTCAAGGCCGCGCTCGGCTTCCTGCTCTCGGTGGCCGCCGCGCTCGGCGCGGTCGTCGCGGTCTTCCAGTGGGGCTGGCTGGCCAAGCTGATCGGCGTGGAGCAGACCGGCCCGGTGATGAGCATGATGCCGATCTTCATGATCGGCGTGGTCTTCGGCCTCGCGATGGACTACGAGGTGTTCCTGGTCACCCGGATCCGCGAGGGCTTCGTCCACGGCGAGCAGCCCGGCGAGGCCATCGTCACCGGCTTCCGACACAACGCCCGGGTGGTCACCGCGGCCGCCTTCATCATGATCGCCGTCTTCGCGGGCTTCATCGGGATGAGCGAGCCGATGATCAAGATGATGGGCCTGGGCCTCGCCGCCGCCGTCGCCTTCGACGCCTTCATGGTCCGGATGACGATCGTCCCGGCCGTCCTCGCCCTGCTCGACCGCCGCGCCTGGTGGCTCCCGCGCTGGCTCGACCGGCTGATACCGGACGTCGACGTCGAGGGCAGCAAGCTGCACACCGCCGCCCCCGAACCGGCCCCGGCCCGGGAATCGGTCACCATCTAGACCCGGCACCGCCGGCCCCGGCCCGAGCACTCCTCGGGCCGGGCCCGGCACCCCCAGGACCGGGCCGCCCACCACGGGCATCCCGGTCCGGCGCCGCACGGCGCGGTCACCGGTTCCAGCGCCAACCCCGACCCTTGCTGTCGGGGCCGCCGCCCGGACGGGAGCCCCCGGCCCCC